>DATICK010000231.1:0-5968 GCA_035456865.1 Sulfuricaulis sp. | reverse complement strand
GAATGAGGCGAACAGCGAAATCCGGTGTTTCATAACGGGCTCCTCCTTAAATTGTCGCGGTTTTGTCACAAAGTTAAGTATATCTACCATAACATTTTTGACCACAACTACCATAACCTCAGCTGCAATAAGGAATAAATCACGCTGCGCCGCAGCTTATGAAGTGAAATGGGCCGTTATATGGGCCTGTAAGGGTCTTGCTGAGATGTCGGGCAGGATGGTCACGGCTACATGGTTTTTCTGATGTAGATCATTGCAATTCCTGCGGGACAAATGTAAAAAAACCAGTCAGTGATTGAGACTGTAAAAAGAAAGCCCAGGTCAGAAAACACGCTGTTACCAGGGCAACAAGGGATGGGTCACTGTGGTTGTCCCGCGTCACTAGGCATATTCGAGGAGAAGCACGAGCATGAGTTCACCAAAAATCTGCATCATGGTGGTTTCCGGTTCGCTCGAACGCCTTCAGATGGCGGCCATGGTGGCCTCGGTAGGCGCGGTGAGCGGAGGCGACGTCACCGTGTTTCTGTCCATGAACGCGCTCTCATTCTTTATCAAGGGACGTACCGCCACCGCACCGGCAGAAGGCGAGTTCGGCCGAATCATGGCAGGAAAGAATGTGCCTCCCTTCAAAGAGCTCTTTCACAGGGCCGTCGAACTGGGCGACGCCAAGATCTATCCCTGTTCAATGGCAATGGACGTGCTCAGTACCAAGCGCGAGGATCTGGAGCCGTATCTCGCGGAACCGCTGGGGCTGACCAAGTTCCTGAGCGATGCGGCCGGCAGTCAGGTTTGGACGTTCTGATTAGGAGTACTTATGGCAGAAAAGAAAGTGATTGATGCGCGCGGCACCTTCTGTCCCGGTCCGCTCATGGAACTCATCGCCAACATGAAGCTCTTAAACGTTGGCGACGAGCTCGAGGTGCTCTCGACGGACAAGGGTTCGGCGAGCGACATCCCCGAGTGGGTCAACAAGGTCGGGCACCAGATGGTGTCTACTAGCGAGGAGAATGGCGTGTGGCACGTCGTAGTGCGCAAGGCGAAGTGATTCAGGAATCCCGATTCAGGAAAGGAGGAGGAACATGCGAATACTAATCGTTGGCGGTGGGATGGGTGGCACGATTCTGGCCAACAATCTGGCGAGACGTCTGAAGAGCGAACTCAAGTCAAACAAGGCACGGATCACGTTACTGGCGGCTTCGGAAAAACACATGTACCAACCGGGATTGCTCTACGTGGCGCTCGGGCGCATGTCACCGGACGAACTGTATCGCGACCAGGCGAGTTTGCTCGAGCCCGAGATTGAACTTCATGTCGATCCGGTCGAGGAGTTCCACCTTGCCAAAAACCAGGTCAAGACTAAGAGCGGCAAGACGTATGACTACGACCTGATTGCGATTGCCACCGGTTCGCGGCCCGTGACCGAGGAGATACCCGGCCTCGCCGAGAACTCGATCAATGTCTACACGGAAGAGGCGGCGTTGAAGTTCTTCAAGACGATCAGTGAATTCCAGGGCGGGCGCGTGGTGATTGCGACCGGCGTGCCGCACAAGTGCCCGATGATCCCGCCGGAGGTGACGTTCACCCTGTACGACTACTTCAAGGACCGCGGCATGCTGGACAAGGTGTCGTTCCACTACACCTATCCGATCGGGCGGCTGCACAGTCTCGAGCCCGTTAGCAGGTGGATGCAGGGCGAGTTCAATCAGCGCGGCATCACCACCGAGACGCTGTTCAACATTAAAGAGGTCGACGGCGCCAAAAAAGTGGTGCGCAGCGAAGAAGGTTCCGAAGCCAAGTACGACCTGCTGGTGGCTGTGCCCGCACACAAGGGCATGGCGGTCGTCGAAAAGAACAATCTGGGCAAGGGCGGCTGGATCCCGGTCGATCGCAACCGATTGACCATAGATGGCTACAAGAACGCCTTCGCGCTCGGCGACACCACGAATATCCCGATCAGCAAGGCCGGCTCCACCGCGCACTTCGAGGCGGAAGTACTGGCGGAGAACATCGCGTCCCTGGTCAAGATCGGCGCACCGGTACGGGACTACGATGGCAAGGTCTTCTGCTTCATCGAAGCAGGCAAAGACCGGGCCACCTATGCCATGTTCAACTACAACAACCCGCCGGATCCCAAGCCACCGACCAAGTCAGTTCACTGGTTCAAGATGGCATATAACCAGCTCTACTGGGCCAGCGCGCGCGGGTTGCTCTAAGGAGGCCAGCGATGACTCAGGAAAAACAGAGCGGGACCGGCGCCGCGGAGTCCTCGGTCAGCAGCGAGATCGGGCGCCTGGTCGCCAGTGCCCAGGATGCGATGACCGATGATATGGTCACGCGTCTGAGTTCAACCGTCAGTAACGGACTCGACCTGCTCGACCGCGTCAACCGCAGCGGCGTGAGCGATGCATTGCCGACGATCGCGGCCATGGTCAAGAACGGTGATTTGGCGCGCGTGGCGGATCTTGCCCGGCTGATCGGTTCGGCGGAGGACTCGATGTCGGACGACATCGTGAAGCGCCTCTCCGAGACGGCGGTGGGCGGACTCGACCTGCTCGACCGCGTCAATCGCAGCGGCATTCTCAAGGCGCTGCCGGCGATTACACAGCTGGTGGAGAACGGGGACCTCGACCGGCTCATCAGCCTCGCGCGCTTCGTGGCAGCGATGGAAGATTCGCTGTCCGACGACATTGTGCGGCGGGTGGCGATCGTTGCCACCGAGCTGGCATCGCTCGTCGACAAGCTCGCGCGCACCGAGGGATTCGAGCGGCTGATCGACATTCTCGGACGCGAACACGTGCAAGATGCCCTGGACGATATGGCGGAAGCCACTTGTGCCGCTAAGGCCGAGGCGGCCCAGTTGCCGCCTTCCCGGGGCGGGGTGATCGGTTTGTGGCATATGGCCAAGGACCCGGACACGCAGGATGCGCTCCGCTTCATGGCCCTGGTGAGCAAACAGCTGCGTAAGTTGCCAATTCGGAAATGACGAAGCAAGCTTGCCGGGAACCGCTTTCCGATAAATAAATTTTTTTCGTGGTGAGCTTCCTGCGGCTGTATTAAAAAGCATAAATTCATCGTTGCTCCTCCTGTGATGTCGGCGCGGTAAGAACCGCGCCATTTTTTTGCGTCCATCAGCACCGCAATCGGTACATCCATGTACCGCGGTTTTGCGTCCCTCGGCACCACAAGCAGCACTTTTCCGCTGCGCTGTCCTGGTTCGCGGAAAAGCCCGGGGCGCACTTCGCTGCGCGCCCGTTCGCCGCTTTGCGGCTCACCCCTGTGCTGTGGTTTTTGTTTTGCCTGTCGGGGACAGGTCCGTTAAAGTAGACACGCAGTCATGCCAAAGCCATCACATTGAATTCCACCACATCCATCAACAAGCGCGGCAAACTGCCCCGCACCGTCGTCGTCATCGGCCTGGTCAGCCTGCTCAATGATTTCGCCAGCGAAATGGTGGTGCCGCTCATTCCGCTGCTGCTGGCCACGGTGCTAGCGGGCGGGCCGGTGGCCCTCGGACTGATCGAGGGCATGGCGGACACGGTTTCCAATTTGCTCAAGCTCTGGGCCGGGCGGCATTCCGATCTCTACGGACGGAGGCGCAAGCCGTATGTGGTGGCGGGTTACTTGCTGTCAAATCTGGCACGACCGTTGATCGGCATCTCCGGCAGCTGGCTCACCGTGCTCGCGATCCGCGTCACCGACCGCATCGGCAAGGGCGTGCGCACCGCGCCGCGCGATGCGCTGGTCTCGGACGCGATCGACGAGCACAACGCCGGCCATGCCTACGGCTTCACGCGCGCGCTCGATCACGCCGGCGCCGTGCTCGGCGCGCTGGCGGCCGCGGCCATCGTGTACTGGGGCACGCCGCGGCTCGATGTCGTGATCGCGCTGTCCGCCATCCCCGGGCTGCTGGCCGTGAGTCTCGTTGTCTTCGGCATCAAGGAACCGGCGCACCTGGATGGTGTCTCCGCCGAGCGCGCGCCGCTGAGCTGGTCGCGCCTGAACCCGGTCACGCGGCGCTATCTCGCGGTGATCGCGTTTTTCACACTCGGTAAAATTCCCGAAACCTTCCTGCTGCTGCGCGGCCACGAACTGGGCATGACGGTGGTGGAACTGCTGCTGCTGTGGGCGGCGATGCACGTGGTGAAGGCCACCGTGTCCGGAGAGGCCGGCCAGCAGACCGACCGCGTCGGACGCCGGCCGCTGATCCTGACCGGCTGGATGGTTTATGCCATCACATTATTTTCGCTGGCCTTCGTCACCCAACCGCTGATGCTCTGGGCCTGGAGCCTGGCGCTCGGTTTCTACTTCGGACTGACCGAAGGCGCGGAGCGCGCACTGGTGCGCGACCTGGCCGTGCCCGCCGAGCGCGGCACGGCGTTCGGCTGGTTTCACATGCTCGTGGGAACCGCAGCCATTCCTGCCGGTCTCCTGCTGGGAGGACTCTGGGCCGGTTACGGCGTCAAAACCGCGTTTCTGGTGTCCAGCGGACTGGCTGTTCTGGCCACGGCCGGATTCTGGCAATGGGTGGAAATCAAACCACCAACTGGCAGCCCCAGGAGTTGATCCTTAATATTATAGATAAACACCACGAAGGAACTTATGTCGCCAAGCTCATTCTTCATAGTCATTACTCTGCCGCTGGTCGTGCTGGTCAGCATCGCCCCGGCACTGTCGGAGACCCCCGAGGAAATTGCCGCGATCACCAACGCCGCCGAGCGCGGCAATCAGGGCGCGCAGCTTCTGCTCGGGCTCATCTACCGCGAAGGTCGCGGCGTGCCGCGCGATGCGCGCAAGGCATTTTATTGGATCGACAAATCGGCTCATGAGCGTCAACCCTACTCCCAGTTTGTGCTCGGTCAGATGTATGCCACGGGAGAAGGCACCGCGCGTGATACGAAACAGGCGCTCGACTGGTGGCAAAAAGCGGCGGAACAGAACCAGGCTCAGGCGCAACTGGCGCTGGGTGAAACGTATTTTTACGGAAAAGAAACCAAGCAGGACTACCACGAGGCCGAATATTGGCTTGCCAAAGCCGCCGATCAGGGTGTGGCGCAGGCGCAGTATCTGCTGGGGAAAATGTACCAACAGGGCCATGGCGTGCCGCAGGACCTGGAGCGCGGCAAACATTGGCTCACCCGTGCTGCCGCCCAAGGTCATTCAGACGCGATCAAGCTGCTGCACTTTTTCACCGACGTAGGCGAAGATACCATGGTTGGTTATGAAGCATCGCGCGAGCAACTGAAAAAACGCGCGGACCAGGGTGACGTCGAGGCGCAGTACCAGCTCGCCATCCGCTACGAAACCGGGGCCTGGGGCGTGCGCCAGCATCCCGATCAGGCGCTCTTCTGGTTCAACAAGGCGGCGGAGAAAGGTTACAAGCCGGCGATGCACAGCCTCGCGGACATCTACGAGAAAGGTCTGCTCGGGGTGAAACCAGACCCGAAGCTTGCCGCCAAGTGGCGCGAACGCGCGAAGTAAAAAGTAATCAGTCCTGCTGCGGCAGGTGATCGAGGTGATTGAGCACCAGCAGCACGCCGAAGGTTGAGATGACCATCCAGGTCGCGCCGAACACCCACAGCAGCAGCGGCACGGAAAAATAATAGGTGCGCATGCCGATGCCGTAATACGCCGCCGCACGATTGAGATGCAATCCCACCGTGACCGGCGTAACGCCGTGACTCTTCCCGCTCTTGTCCGGCGTAACGTTGATCAGAAAACCGACCTGGTTGTAGCCGCGCACCGCGAGCGAAAACGCGAAAAAGGCGACGAAGAAGTCCACCAGGATCAGCATCAGCTTGAAGATCCAGATGCTGGACTCGTGGGTGCCGGTCAGGTTCAGGATGTGAAGCGTCGGGCCGATCTTGTCGGCGTTCGCCAGCATGTTCATGATACCGAGGATCAGGATGACCGCGGTCGAGGCCATGAGCGTGGCGGCCATCGTGGCGTTGCGCAAAGTCTGCACCGATAC
>DATICK010000230.1:0-5388 GCA_035456865.1 Sulfuricaulis sp. | reverse complement strand
CCGATCCGGCGGCAAATGGAGATTTTCATCGCCGCCGCCCGCGGGCGGCATGAGGCGCTGGACCATGTGCTGCTGTTCGGCCCGCCAGGCCTCGGCAAGACCACGCTGGCCCATATCATCGCCAATGAAATGGGCGTGGGCCTGCGCCAGACCTCGGGGCCGGTGCTGGAGCGCCCCGGCGACCTGGCGGCGATCCTGACCAACCTGCAGCCGAACGACGTCCTGTTTATCGACGAGATTCACCGCCTGAGCCCCATCGTCGAGGAAATCCTCTATCCGGCGATGGAGGACTACCAGCTCGACATTCTCATCGGCGAGGGCCCGGCGGCCCGCTCCATCAAGCTCGACCTGCCGCCGTTCACGCTGGTCGGGGCGACCACACGCGCCGGGTTGCTGACCTCTCCGCTGCGTGACCGCTTCGGTATCGTCCAGCGGCTGGAATTTTACGCTCCGGCGGAACTGGCCCGGATCGTCGAGCGCTCCGCCGGGATCCTGAACGTGCACATTGAACCCGAGGCAGTGACGGCGATTGCACGCCGTTCGCGCGGCACGCCGCGTATCGTCAACCGTCTGTTGCGGCGCGCGCGCGATTTTGCCCAGATCAAAGGCGACGGACGCCTGACGGGTGGCATCGCAGAGCTCGCGCTCAACATGCTAGAAGTAGACCAATGCGGATTCGATATGCTCGACCGCAAGCTGCTGCTGGCGGTGATAGAAAAATTCTCCGGCGGCCCGGTGGGGGTGGACAATCTCGCTGCCGCGATCAGCGAGGAGCGTGATACCATTGAGGACGTGATCGAGCCGTTTCTGATTCAGCAGGGTTACCTCATGCGCACGCCACGCGGGCGCATGGCCACCGCCACGGCATGGAAGCATTTTGGGCTGAGCGCTCCGCAAGCCCCCGATCAGGTGCAGCGCGGCATTTTCGAGGAATGATTCAATATAATCATTTTGGAACCGCAATCTGCGATTATCTGCGGAATCACGGATAAAATGAAATCCGTTTTTTCAATTCCTATCAGGGTTTATTACGAGGATACGGACAGTGGCAACGTGGTCTATTACGCCAATTATTTGAAATTCATGGAGCGGGCACGCACCGAATGGTTGCGCGCCCTGGGCTTCGAACAGGATGAACTTTCCCGCCGTGACGGCATCTTATTTGCCGTGCGTTCCGTTAAGCTTGACTTCCTGAAACCCGCCCGTTTCAATGATTTGCTCCAGGCGACGGCGCAGGTCGTGAAACGCGGGAATGCCAGTATTACCTTTGCGCAGCAGGTGCGGCGCGAGGGCCTCACACTGTGCGAGGGCGAAGTGAAGGTGGCCTGCCTCGATGCTGCCACGTTCGCGCCTTGTCCCATTCCGCCGCGTGTCCGCGCGCAGCTGGATGCCGGAGGGGCACCGTGAACGTTACCGCCACCGAAGGCATCGCCATGTGGTCGCTGGTCCAGCACGCCTCGCTGCCGGTGCAGCTGGTGATGCTTCTGCTGCTGGCCGCGTCGGTGCTTTCCTGGACCATGATTTTCCGAAAATGGTTCGCGCTGAAGAGCGCCAAACTCGCGGCCGATCGCTTCGAGGCCAAGTTCTGGTCCGGCACGAATCTCAATCAGATGTTCTCCGAACAGTCGCGCAATGACACGAACGTCACCGGTATGGCCGGCATTTTTGTCGAAGGGTTTCGTGAGTACAAGCGCCTCCATCAGCAGGCCAATATCCAGCCTATGGACATACTCGTGGGCGTGCAGCGCGCCATGCGCGTGGGGCTTTCGCGCGAGATCGATTATCTCGAGACGCATCTTTCGTTCCTCGCCACGGTCGGTTCGACCAGCCCCTATGTCGGACTTTTCGGCACGGTCTGGGGCATCATGAATTCCTTCCGCTCGCTCGGCATGGTCCAGCAGGCCACCATCGCGCATGTAGCCCCGGGCATCGCTGAGGCGCTGATCGCCACCGCCATTGGCCTGTTCGCCGCCATCCCGGCGGTTATTGCCTATAACCGTTATTCCAATAATGTCGAACGGTTGGTGACGCGCTACGAAATCTTCATGGAGGAATTTGCCAGCATTCTCCAGCGCCAGGCGTTTGCCTCGCGAGCCTGACCATGGAGGCTTATCGCAAGCGCCGCAAGAAACTGATGAGCGAGATAAACGTCGTACCGTATATCGACGTCATGCTGGTGCTGCTCGTGATCTTCATGATCACGGCGCCATTGCTCTCGCAGGGCGTGAAAGTGGATCTGCCCAGGGCCGCGGCGCAGCCGGTGGACAGCCAGGACCGCGAAACTCTGGTGGTGACGGTGGATCGTGAGGGCCGGTATTTTCTCGATGACCGTCGCATCACGTCGGAGGAATTGACCAGGAAAGTAGCGGCGATCCTGAGGGCGCGGCCGCGGACCCCGGTGCTGATCCGGGGCGACCGGCAGTCCAATTACGGTGAGGTGGTCAGGGCGATGACACTGCTGCAGTCGGCCGGAGCGCCGAGCGTGGGGTTGTTGACCGAGCCGCCCAGAAAATAGCGTGCTGCCGAAAAACTTGCGCCGCAATCCGGGGAGAATCCGTGCCATTGTATATGCCGTACTGGTACATGCGATGGTGATCGGACTTGCCGTTATCGGTTTCCGCTGGACCATGGCCCCTTCCACCGATCCGGTGATTCAGGCCGTGGTCGTGTCGGAGCAGGCAGCGCCCAAGCCCGAGGTGGTGGACAAGCGCGCGCAGGAAGAGGAAGAGGCGCGCAATAAGGCCGAGGCGGAAAAACGCCGCCAGGCGGAATTGAAGAAAAAGCAGGATGAGGAACAAGCGCAGCAGCGTCTCGTCGTGGAGCGCAAGAAGAAGGAAGCCCAGGAGAAGGAACAGCAGAAACGCGCTGCCGAGCTTGAGCGCAAGAATGAAGATAAGCGCCGGCAGAAGCTGACCGAACAGTCACTGCAGGAGCAGCTGGCGGCAGAGGAAAAGCAGCGCACCGACACCGCGCGCGCCGCGCGAGCCGCCAGCGTCGTGGACAAGTACAAGGCGCTGATCCGTCAGCGGGTCAGCCGCAGCTGGAGCAGTCCGGTTGGTATCGCCAAAGGGCTGAAATGCGTGGTACATGTACGCCTCACGCCGGGTGGCGAGGTGCTATCGGCCGCCGTGGTGCGTTCAAGCGGCAACGAGATTTTCGACCGCTCGGTGGAATACGCGGTGTACAAGGCTGCGCCGTTGCCGTTGCCGGAGGACCCGACCTTGTTCGATAATTTCCGTGAGATAGAGTTTGTATTTGATCCTGAAAAGGAGCCGAAAACATAATGCGATTTTCCTTAAAATGGATTGCCCTGCTGGGAATGGCGCTGTGGTCTTTCAGCGCCCATGCGGTGCTGACCATCGAGATCACGCGCGGAGTGGACACCGGTACGCCCATCGCCATCGTGCCGTTCAGCTGGGAAGGACCGGTCAAACCTGGCCAGAACGTATCTGACATCGTCGAAGCTGATCTCGCGCGCAGCGGACGGTTTGCCGTGCTGCCCCGCAAGGACTTCATATCCACTCCGCACGAGGACAAGGACGTGGTGATGAAGGACTGGCGCATCCTCAAGGCTGAGGCGCTGGTGATCGGCAGCGTGCGCATGACGACGCCGGGCAAGTATCAGGTGCAGTTCCGGTTGTTTGACGTTTTCAAGGAGACCCAGATCGCCGGTTTCCGCTACAACGTCAGCGCCGATCTGTTGCGTTCGGTCGCGCACCAAATCAGCGACATCATCTATGAAAAGATCACGGGAGAACCCGGCGCCTTCAGTACCCGTATCGCCTATGTCACGCGCGAGGAACCGCCCCGGGGTTTGCCGCCGGTCTACAAGCTGCAAGTGGCGGATTCCGATGGCTTCAATGCCCAGACGGTGGTCCGCTCCGCCGAGCCGTTGATGTCGCCGGCGTGGTCGCCAGACGGTAATCGTCTGGGTTATGTTTCATTTGAAGACAAGCGCTCGAAGGTGTATGTCCAGAACCTGACAGACGGGCGCCGCGAATTGCTGGCTGAATTCACCGGCATCAACAGCGCACCGGCCTGGTCGCCCGACGGAACCCGGCTGGCGTTGACCCTGTCACGGGATGGCAATGCCGAAATTTACGTGATGCTTCTCAACTCAAGGGCACTGAAGCGGCTGACATTCGACCCGGCCATCGATACCGAGCCTTCCTGGTCGCCTGACGGGCGTGATATAATTTTTACTTCTGACCGCGCCGGATCGCCGCAAATCTATCGCATGAACGCTTCCGGCGGGTCGGCCGAGCGCTTGACCTTCGACGGCGATTACAACGCACGCGCCTCGTATGCGGCGGATGGAAAATCGATCACGTTTGTCAGTCGCAGCCAGGGAGCTTTTCGCATCGCTGTTATGCGCCTCGACAACAAGACGCAGCAGGTGTTGACCGATACTTCGCTCGACGAATCGCCCAGTTTTGCCCCCAATGGGCGTATGATTATCTATGCCACCGAGGTCCGGGGGCGGGGGGTACTGGCCTCGGTCTCCGCTGACGGGCGAGTACGCCAGCTGTTCAAATTCGAGGAGGGTGATATCCGCGAGCCCGCATGGTCGCCTTACAACCGTGAACTGCAATATAAGGAGTAAAGCATGAAGAAAAGGAAATATCTCGCCGTATCGTTGCTCATCGCATTGGCCCTGGCCGGTTGTGCCGGAGAGGAGGCGACCAAGCCTACCGCTGGGGATGAAAAAGGCGCCGCGCCGGCGCAGACCGAGCCTGCGACGGACAGATCCGCCGCCGGTGCTGCGCTTTCCGACCAGGAAAAACAGCGCCGCGCCGAGCTGCTGGCACAGCACCGCGTGCACTTCGCCTTTGACAGCAGCACCATCGATGACGAGGCGCGCGCCATCATCGAGGCCCATGCCGCCCATCTCGTGGCCAACCCGCAGATCAAGCTGAGTCTCGAAGGTAACTGCGACGAGCGCGGTACGCGCGAGTACAACCTGGCGCTGGGTGAGCGTCGCTCACAGGCCGTCGAGAAGATGATGAAAGTGCTAGGCGTGGCCGGCAACCGCATCAAGACGGTGTCCTACGGCGAGGAAAAGCCGCTGTGCCAGGAGCACAACGAATCCTGCTGGCGCCAGAATCGCCGCGCAGAGATCGTCTATAAATAACGACGATGCCGCTTTCCCGGCGTTTCATCGCTTTGGCCGGGATACTGGCGGCTGGTGCGTGGATTCCGGCCTTGCCGACCGCAGGCGCGGCTGAGGGTTCACGCAACCTGCCGCCGGTGGTTGAACTGGGGGCCGGCTCGACGCCGGCCTCCCCGACAC
The DNA here is from genome assembly GCA_035456865.1 of Sulfuricaulis sp. Taxonomy (GTDB): domain Bacteria; phylum Pseudomonadota; class Gammaproteobacteria; order Acidiferrobacterales; family Sulfurifustaceae; genus Sulfuricaulis. Next base: position 98 of record DATICK010000230.1, on the reverse strand, counting down.
CCTCGCGAGAGGCACTGGCCGACCTCCTGCAGCAGCTGGAGACGACGCAGGCGGAAGTGCGGAACCTGCGTGGCCAGTTGGAAGTGCAGGCGAACGAG
>DATICK010000229.1:0-10406 GCA_035456865.1 Sulfuricaulis sp. | reverse complement strand
GGTGTATTTTTTTGCACCAGCGGTCCGGCCTCCCACAAGCGCAAGGTTTTGCCGCGCCAGGTCGTGCTCGCCACCGGCCAGGGGATCAGCGCGCGGATCTTGCGATGCAGCGCGGCCGCGGGCTGTGTCCAGTCGAGAGCGCTTTCCTCCTTGCTCAATTTTTTGGCATAGCACGCGCGCGCAGCGTCCTGGGTTTGCGGCCTTATTTCGCCGCGCGCCAGACGTTCCAGTGCGCTGACCAGGGTGTCGGCGCCGAGTGGCGCCAGGCGGTCGTGCAGGGTCTGCGCCGTGTCGTTGTCATGTATGGGCAGGCGTGCTTCCGCCAGCACCGGCCCGGTGTCGAGACCGGCTTCCATCTGCATGATGCTCACGCCGGTGACGGCGTCGCCGGCCTCGATCGCGCGCGGGATCGGCGCGGCGCCACGCCAGCGCGGCAGCAGCGAGGCATGCACGTTGATACAACCGTAACGGGGAATGGCAAGAATGGTTTCCGGAAGCAGCAACCCGTAGGCGATGACAATCATCACATCGGGGGCGTCGGCACGAAGCTGGTCTTTCTCGCCGGCGATTTTTTCCGGCTGGCGGATTTCAATTCCGTGCTTCTCCGCGCACTGTTTGACCGCGCTCGCCATCAACTTGCGTCCGCGTCCAGCGGGACGATCCGGTTGGGTATACACAGCGCGAATGACATGGCCGGCGCATAGCAGTGCTTCGAGCGAAGCGACCGCGAATGGCGGGGTACCAGCGAAGATCAGATTCATGAGATGAGAGAAAATGGACAGGATTTACAGGATTAAACAGGATTAGAAACATTTATTTTCATCTGCTTGATCCTGTTAATCCTGTTGATTCCATTTTACATGGCTAGGCGTTGCTGCTTCTCTAATTTCTTGCGGATGCGTGTTTGTTTCAGACGCGAGAGATAATCGACGAAGACCTTGCCGTCGAGGTGGTCGATTTCGTGCTGGATGCAGGTGGCGAGCAGGCCTTCGGCCTCGAACTCCAACGGTTTGCCGTTACGATCGAGCGCACGCACGCGGATGTGATGGGCGCGCGTGACCGGTTCGTAAATGCCGGGCACGGACAGGCAGCCTTCTTCCAGTTCCTGTTCGCCTTCCCGGAACAAGATTTCCGGATTAATGAAAACCTGGAGCTGATTGCGGGTTTCGGAGATGTCGATAACGACAATGCGCCACGCCTCGTTGACCTGGATGGCGGCAAGTCCGATTCCCGGCGCCTGGTACATGGTCTCGGCCATGTCATCCACCAGCCGGCGGATATCGTCGTTTACCTCCGGTACCGGGTTGGCCTTGCGACGCAGTCGCGGATCGGGGTAGTGCAGAATGGTGCGTATGGTCATGGAGCTAAGTGACAAAAGCCGGTTTACTTCCTGCTGCCAAGTCAGTTTATTATCTGTCTGGATGCTGCTGAATAACAAGATAATTTGGCCATAATTCCACCTTGGCGTTGCGCACCGGCATGGACTACACTCAAGACGTTATCAGACTACACGGAATGTGGACGAATGTCGCCTAAGCACCTACCGGTCTCCGGCCTTTTCCTACTTATTATTGTTTTGTTTCTGTCCTCCGCGAGTTTCTCGCGGGCGGATGAAGTCCAGCTCAAGCCCGACCACCCCGAACGCTATACCGTGGTCAAGGGCGATACCCTGTGGGACATCTCGGCCCGTTTTCTGAATAGTCCCTGGATGTGGCCGAAGATCTGGAAGATCAATCAGGAAATTAAAAACCCGCATCTGATATATCCCGGTGACGTCATTGTGTTTCGCATGGTCGATGGCAAACCGGAACTGAGCGTGTTGCGCAAGGAAACAGTTACCGCGCCGGGATTGCCCTCGTTACCTGAAAGCGCCCAAGAGCGGGAACCGGCAGCCGCCGCCACACCCGCCGATGAGCGCACTGTCAAACTGCAACCGCAGGTGCATAGCGAGCCGCTCGATGCGGCCATTCCCACGATTCCGCCGAATGCCATCCTGCCATTTCTCACGCGCCCGTTGGCGGTCGGTAAGAATGAACTTGAGGAGGCGGGTTACATCACCACCGGACTCGATGATCGAATTGCACTCGGCAACGGCAGCCAGTTCTATGCACGCCGCCTGAAGGACGAGGGTCCGGAGTATTACCAGATCGTGCGCCCTGGCAAACCCATCCGCCATCCCGACACCGGGGAGCTGCTGGCGTACGAGGCGGTGTATCTGGGCAATGCACATCGGCTCGAAACCGGCGACCCGAGCAAGCTCGTGGTCACTGAGGTCAAGCAGGAAATTATACCGACCGACCGGCTGGTGGAAGCGCCCAGTAAAGTATCCCTGCCTTACTATTACCCTCGCGCACCCAAGACCCAGGTCGCGGGGAGAATCGTTTCGGCCCTGAATGCCGTGGACGAGATCGGCCCCTTAACGGTGGTCGGCATTACGCTGGGGACCCGCGAAGGCGTGGAGGAAGGCAATGTACTGCGCGTCATGCGACATGCCGGTATGCACAAGGATCCGGTCACACGCCAGCGTTACCAACTGCCGGATGAACAATCGGCGTTGGTGATGGTCTTCCGTACCTACGAGAAAATGAGCTACGCGCTCGTTATGACCGCCACCCAGCCAGTGCACATGCTGGACGCGGTTGTCAACCCCTGAGGTAATTCACATCTGATGGGGTAGACTGCGCGCCATGGCCGGCGCGTCGACGCAGATTTCCACCCTCGGTACCTTTGTGCCGTGGCTCGCGCTGCGGCGCCTGCCCGGTGTCGGCACCCGCACCCAGTTCGATCTGCTCGAACACTTCGGATCCATCGAAGCTATTTTTTCGGCCAGTCGCGGCCAACTCGAAAAAGCGCTCGTCGGAAAGAATGAAGCAATCGACGCCCTGCTTGCCGGTCCCGATGAGAACGTACTCAAATCCGATCTCGAATGGCTGAGTGAGCCCGGCCATCACCTGATGACCTGGTCAGACCCTGATTACCCAGCGCTGTTGCGTGAAATCCCAGATCCGCCGCTGGTGCTTTATATTGCCGGGGAGCGGCCGCTGCTGTCGGCCCAGCAAATGGCGATTGTGGGCAGCCGCAATCCCACACCCATGGGCCGCGAGAATGCGCGCGCGTTCGCCAAAAGTATCGCCGGAGCGGGGCTGGCGATCACCAGTGGTATGGCGTTGGGTGTCGACAGCGCCGCGCATCGCGGCGCGCTCGAAGCGGGCGGAAAAACCATCGCGGTGGCCGGCACCGGGCTCGATCGGGTTTATCCGGCGCGGCATCGCGACCTGGCGCATGAAATAGTCAAACACGGCGCGCTCGTGTCGGAATTTCCGCTGGGCACGCCGCCATTGCCGGAAAATTTCCCGGTGCGTAACCGTATTATCAGCGGTCTTTCCCTGGGCACGCTCGTGGTCGAGGCGGCACTGCAGAGCGGTTCGCTCATCACCGCGCGCATGGCGAATGAACAGGGGCGCGAAGTATTTGCTATTCCCGGATCGATCCACGCCCCGCAGTCGCGCGGCTGTCATGCGCTCATTCGCCAAGGCGCCAAGCTCGTGGAAACCGCGCAGGATATTCTCGAGGAACTCGGTCCGTTGGCCGGCGTGGCACTTCAGGCCGCGCATGAAAACACGCCGCCGGGGCCGCGGTTGGATTCAACGATGGAAACATTGCTGGAACATATCGGTCATGATCCGGTCAGTATCGATACTCTGATCGAACGCTGCGGATTGACGGCGGATGCTGTTTCCTCCATGCTCTTGCAAATGGAGCTGAACGGACTCGTGTCGAATTGTCCGGGCGGCAAGGTTCAAAGGATTTCCCGATAACGCGAGTTAAAGAGAGAGCGCAGCCCGCTGATGAAAGAAAATGTTTTCGATGTGCTGATGTACTTGTTCGAAAACTACATGGATGAAGGCACGGAGTTCCAACCCGATCAGGAAGCGCTTACCCACGAACTGACCCAGGCCGGTTTTCGCCGCGGCGAAATCCGCAAGGCCTTTTCGTGGCTGGACGGCCTGTCGATGTTGCGCGAGATCAGTCACGGTCAGCCGCGCGCGGGAAGGTCTGCCTCGATTCGCCACTACACCCCGAAGGAGCATGAAAAGCTCGACGAGGAATGCCGCGGATATCTACAGTTCATGGAAACCAGCGGCGTGATTGATCCTGCCACGCGCGAGGTGGTGATCGACCGGCTGATGGCGCTGGAAGTCGATGAAATCGCGCTGGATCAGCTCAAGTGGGTGATGCTGCTGGTGCTGTTCAATCAGCCGGGACAGGAATATGCCTATCACATGCTCGAGGACATGGTATTCGACGAAATGCAGGGCCATCTGCATTGATTTCCATCATTATTCCATCGTCGTCGCGACCGTTGCCTGACAGCAACTTTAGTTTCCAGGCTTGACAAGCCCCGCCTGTTATCGACAACAATTCGCCCCTGACGCAACTCCGGTGCGCGAAAATGCACCAGGATGCAATTAACACGACGCTCATCCCGCGCCGTTTTGTCCAGAAACACAGTGCGGGCAGCAATTAATCTTTTTTTTTACCGTAGCAGTCATTGAGTTAACTGAATGTCAAAACATCTGATCGTGGTGGAATCGCCGGCCAAGGCCAAAACCATGTCCAAGTATCTGGGCAAGGATTTTACCTGCCTGGCCTCTTATGGCCATGTGCGTGACTTGCTCCCGAAACAGGGCGCGGTGGACACGGAGAATAACTTCGGCATGAAGTACGTGCTGATCGAGAAAAACAAAAAGCACATGGATGCCATCGTCAAGGCCATGAAAAAGGCCGACTCGCTGTATCTGGCGACCGACCCGGATCGCGAGGGCGAAGCCATCTCTTGGCACCTGCATGAAATCCTGAAAGCGGAAGACGCGTTGGACGACAAGCCGGTACATCGCGTGGAGTTTCACGAGATCACCAAGAGCGCGATCCAGCATGCGATCGAGCAGCCGCGCCAGTTGTCCGAGAATCTCATCAACGCGCAGCAAGCACGTCGCGCGCTCGACTACCTGGTGGGCTTCAACCTCTCGCCGCTGCTGTGGAAAAAGGTGCGCCGCGGCCTGTCGGCCGGACGCGTGCAAAGTCCGGCGCTGCGGCTGATCGTCGAGCGCGAGCTGGAAATCGAAGCCTTCAAGGCGCGCGAGTACTGGACCATCGAATCCGATCTGGCCACCAAGGGCAAAGACTTCGTCGCCCGGCTCACCCATTTCAACGGTGAAAAGCTCGAACAGTTTTCCATCGACAACGGCGCGCGCGCCGAGGAAGTCGACGCGACGCTGCAGGCCAAGGCGCAGGGCCGTCTGGAAGTGCTTTCGGTCGAGAAGAAGCAGCGTCGCCGCAACCCGGCGCCGCCCTTTACCACTTCCACCCTGCAGCAGGAGGCCTCGCGCAAGCTGGGCTTCACGGCACAACGCACCATGCGCACGGCGCAACAGCTTTACGAAGGCATGGATCTCGGCCACGGCGAAGTCGTCGGTCTCATCAGCTACATGCGCACCGACGCGGTGAATCTGGCGAACGAAGCCGTCGCCGAGATCCGCGACGTCATCAAGGACCGTTTCGGCGCCGACAACCTGCCGGACGAACCGATCGCGTACAAGAACAAGTCGAAAAACGCGCAGGAAGCGCATGAGGCCATCCGTCCGACCTCGGCCGCCCGGACGCCGGATGCAATCAAGGATCACCTGAAGCCAGATCAACTGCGGCTATATGAGCTCATCTGGAAGCGCACGCTGGCCTGCCAGATGGTGCCGGCGGTGCTCGACACCGTCACGGTGGATCTCGCCGCGGGTGAGGGCAACGTCTTCCGCGCCAACGGCTCGACTGTGGTGAAGCCCGGTTTCATGGCGGTGTATCAGGAAGATATCGACGACAAGCCGGCGGACGCGCCCGAGGGAGTCGCCGAAGACGAGAAGCTTCTGCCGCCGATGGAAAAGGGCGAGTCCATCGAGCTCAAGGTCTTGCGCAAGGAGCAGCATTTCACCGAACCTCCGCCGCGCTTCTCAGAGGCGAGCTTGGTGAAGGCGCTCGAATCCTTCGGCATTGGCCGGCCTTCCACTTATGCCAGCATCATCTCGACCCTCGAAAGTCGCGAGTACGTGACGCTGGACAACCGCCGCTTCAAACCCACTGATGTCGGGCGCGTGGTCAACAAATTCCTGTCGGAGCATTTTTTCCACTACGTGGATTACGATTTCACCGCGCGCATGGAAGACGATCTCGATGCCATCTCGCGCGGCGAGAAGGAATGGCAACCGGTACTGCGGGATTTCTGGACCGACTTCAAGAATCAGGTGAAGGAGAAGGAGTCCGCGGATCGACCCGGCGTCGAGATGATGGAAGAGGAATGCCCCAAGTGCGGCAAGAAACTGGCCAAACGCCTCGGGCGCAACGGCTACTTCATAGGCTGTACCGGTTACCCCGACTGTAATTACACGCGCAACGTGGACGACGCCGTCGGCGCCTCGAACGAGCCTGAAATTGTGCCCGACCGCAAGTGTCCCAAGTGCGAATCGAACCTCGTCATCAAGCGCGGCCGTTACGGCCGGTTCATCGGCTGCAGCAACTATCCCAACTGCAAGCACATGGAGCCGCTGGAGAAACCCGCCGACACCGGCGTGGAGTGTCCGGAGTGCAAACAGGCGACGATGCTCAAGCGCAAGTCGCGCTACGGGAAAGTTTTTTATTCCTGCGCGCGTTATCCCGACTGCAAGTACGCGGTGTGGAATCCGCCCATCAAGGAACCATGCCCCCAGTGCGGCTGGCCGATCCTGTCCATCAAGACCACCAAGCGCCGCGGCGTGGAAAAGGTCTGTCCGCAGAAAGAATGCGGATACGCTGAGCCGTATGAGGGCGAGGTGCCATTTGCTGAACCGCCCAAGATCGCCGCCGGGGTTTAATTTCTAACAGATTGAATTGATTTTGTTTGAACCGCCAAGACGCCAAGTTCGCCAAGAAAACAAAATAATTTTGATCCAAAAACTTGGCGTTCTTGGCGTCTTGGCGGTTAAATTTATTTGTTAGGGTTCTTTACCGGTTCAGGCGGTGAGGAACATTTTTATCGCCGCGATGATCAGCACCACGCCGAGCAGTTGACGCAGCCGCACCGGCGCCAGCCGCCGCACCGCCAGTTCCGATCCCACGACCGCGCCGCCGAGCGCGGCGAGCGTCATCCATGCCAGTCCGCGCGGCAGATTCGTTCCCGTCGAGAACAGACCGGCCAATCCCGCGACGGAGTTGATCAGGATGAACGCCGCGGAAACCGCGGCGGTCGAGCGCATGTTGGCCCAGCGCAGGAACAGCAGCAGCGGGCTGAGGAAAATCCCGCCGCCGACGCCAGTCAACCCCGACACAAAACCGAGAATCGCACCCACCGGCAGCGCCACCGCCAAACGCGGTGCGGCGCGCGTCGGCGGCTCGTGACTGGTTAAAAGCAGGCGCCATGCGGCCACCAGCAGTGTGGCACCCACGAGGTATTGATACGTGCGGTTGTGCAGTTGCCAGGCGCCGCCGATAAATGCGGTGGGTACCGACCCCAGGGCAAACGGCCAGAACAGGCCGGCGTCGAAAAACCCGGCGCGCCACAGGCGCGCGAATACCAGTCCCGCGACCACGATATTCATGACCAGCGCCGAGGGTTTCATGAACGCGGCGGAAACACCGAATAGCGCCATTGCCGCGAGATAGCCGGAGGCGCCGCCGTGGCCGACCGAGGAGTAAAGCGCGGCGGCCGCGGCGATCGCCGCGAGCAGCCACAGGAACAAAGTCGGATCGAGCGCTTCCAAGTATCAGCTTTGTGGCGGGAAGGAGTGGGACGTGCTAGAAATCATGCGATGTTGTCAGTGAGACATCTTATCCTGATTATTCAGACGAAAAAAACCACCGGCGTGATGTTTATCGCCGCGCTAAGCTGTCTGCTGACGTCCTGTCTCAGCGCGCCTTCGCGCGCGCCGGGTATCGGCGCGCCGGTGCCGTGGTCGGCGCTGCCGGGCTGGCGGGAAGACCGGCTTGCGCAGACATGGCCGGCGTTGCTCAACAACTGCCGGAAAATGCCAGCGCGCGACTCACGCTGGCAGGCACTCTGTGCCGACGCCGCGCTGTTCCCCGATCCCGACGATGACACGGCGCGCGCTTTTTTCGAAACGCGTTTCATCGCGCATGAAGTGGTCGCCGACAATGGCGCTGGCGACGGCTTGATCACCGGTTACTACGAACCCCTGGTGCACGGCAGCCTGGTGAAAACCGGACGCTTCCGTTACCCGCTGTACGGTCGCCCCGATGATCTCGTAACCGTGGAGCTGGGCGAACTCTATCCCGAGCTCAAGGGCAAGCGCCTGCGCGGCCGGCTTACCGGACAGCGCGTCGTGCCCTATTACAGCCGCGCCGAGATCGGCAAAGGCAAACATCCTTCGCAAGACAACGTGATCGCCTGGGTGGACGATCAGGTGGCGCTGTTCTTTCTCGAGATCCAGGGCTCGGGACGCGTGCAGTTGCCGGATGGCCGGCTGCTGCACGTCGGCTATGCCGACCAGAACGGCTATCCTTACGTCGCGATCGGGCGCACGCTGGTCGAGTCCGGCGCCCTGAAGCTGGAGGAAGCGACGATGCCGGCCATCCGCGCCTGGCTCAACGCCAATCCGGACAAGGCGCAAGCGGTACTGAACAGCAATCCCAGTTATGTTTTTTTCACCTTGCGTGAGCCTGATGCCACCGGCCCGGTGGGCGCGCTCAACGTGCCGCTGCTGCCGCAGCGGTCGATCGCGGTGGACCCGAATTACATCCCGCTGGGCAGCCCGGTCTGGCTGGATACCGCGCTTCCGGACAGCGAGTCCCGGCCTTACCGGCGGTTGGAATTCGCGCAGGACACCGGTGGCGCGATCCGCGGCCCGGCGCGCGCCGATCTTTTCCTCGGCTTCGGTGAAATTGCCGAACGCCTGGCCGGTGCGATGCGCAGCCGCGGCAGGCTCTATGTGTTGTTGCCGTCGGCGCGTCAGATGAATCAGGCAAGCGCTGAATAAATTAATCAGAGCTTGCGGGGCTAGGGCGCGCGCGCCGCGGCATCGCAACTGCCGGCGCGCGTGACCGGATAAAGCGTCAATTCACCTTCGACCATCGATGTCTCCGCCATCAGTTGCCCCACCGCCAGGATGTTGTCCCGGCGCGGTGGCGAGTGGAGACCATCCGGCGCGGATTTGAGCCACAGGCCGTGCACCTGCCCGACGCCGGCATCCTGGCGGGACGGCGGCGCGATCAGCATTGACGACAACCAGGCATGGTCGGCCCGCTTCAGGGAAGCGCTCGCGGCGGCGACGCCGACGACATAGACCCACGCCTCCGGTGCCGATTGCATGGGGCGGGTGTAGTAATACGTGGCGTTTTTGGACACGGGTTGCCCATCAATCGCCGGGCGGGCGATGGCGATAAATCGAAGCGGCGCGAGGCGTACGTAACCGGAGAAAATCACGCCCGTGGAATTTTTTTTTGCCAGCGCATCCCGGAGTTGCGCGAGCGACGTCGGCGACGAGATGCGCCATTGCTGTTCACTCTCGATCCCGGGTGGGACGAAAATGAAACCGTTCGACTGAAAGTAACGGTTGCTGACGGTGTCGTAATATTTCGGCGAACGGCTGTTGGTGTTGCGTATCCATGCGCTCCCGTCCACCGCCACCGCGTCTCCCAGACCTTCCCAGCCGCCAACCGCGGCGGAACCCAGGCCGACGCGAATTTTCTGCGCATCGAAATATATTTCCTTCAGCGCGTCTGGCACCTGTGCCTGTGCACGCGCGGACATGTCGCCGATCACGCAAGGGTTTACCGGGCGCCACCACGGCGGCCCGAAAATGATGGCGGTGACTATGCCGAGGCCGATCAGAATAGCGAGTTTTTTTGCCGCCATCGGAAGTCAGGGAGCGGTCGCCGGGTCTGACCGGTCGCCGCACATACGCAGAATCTCCTCGCCGATCAGCTCGCGTCGCCATCCGCGCGCGAGCGCGCCGGACCGGTCGCCGGCGATCAGCTTCAGCAGTTCACGGCGTGGGGCCAGCAAGGTCGCGCTGATCTTCATCTGTTCGGCAATTGCGCGCACCCGTGCCTGCAACCGTTCGTACAAGTCCTGCTGCTGGCGGTCGAGACGCTGTGGTTCCACCCACAGCTGCTCGGGCGCGGATGCCTGGCCGCGGCGGATGGCGTCCAGAACATCATCGCCCCATTTACGCGACGGAGCCCCGCCCATGCCGGCGATGCGGCCAAGTGCCTCCACGGTCGGCGGAGCGGTCAGGGCGGTTTCCACCAGCGCGGCATCGGATGCCACCCAGCCTCGTGGCAGGTTGTGCTGTTGCGCGGTAATTTCGCGCCACGCGGCGAGTTCGCGCAATACCATTTGTCCCGCCGGCAGCAGATGGTGTCCC
>DATICK010000228.1:0-2309 GCA_035456865.1 Sulfuricaulis sp. | reverse complement strand
CTTGCGTTTGACGAGCGTGCCGAAAAAAACGATGGCGTAAGCCACCCAGACCAGCGTGATCAGGATGTCGATCGGCCACTCGAGTTCGGCGTACTCCTTGCTCTGCGTAATCCCGAGAGGGAACGAGATGGCCGCCGCGACGATCACCACCTGCCAGCCCCAGAACGTGAATGCCGCGAGTTTGTCGCTGAACAGGCGCACATGGCAGGTGCGTTGCGCGACGTAATACGACGTGGCGAACAGCGCCGAACCGCCGAAGGCGAAGATCACCGCATTGGTGTGCAGCGGACGCAGGCGCGAAAACGTCAGCCACGGGATGTCCATGTTGAGCGCCGGCCAGGCCATCTCGGCGGCGATCCACACGCCGACCAGCATCCCGACAATACCCCAGATGACGGTCATCACGGCGAACTGCCGTACGACCTTGTAATTGTAAGTTTCCTGCGCGGCCATGGTATTCCCGCTTTTCCTTGTGATTAATTAGCTGTATCTATCTTCCGCGCTCGACAACCGGGCAACACGGGAAAGTTACTATAGACACAACGCACGCCACGTTGACCCAGATCAAACCAGTGCCGCCGGCTAACCGGCGAACACCGGCCCGACGCCGATATCCCAGAGAATGACCGTCGCTGCGAGCACCGCCACCAGCGTCACCAGCCCGACCGCCAGCACGGCGGTGGAAAACAGGAAACCGCGCTCCGCCGGAATGCCCATGACTATCGGCACGCCGGTATAAAGCAGGTACACGGTGTAGGCCAGCACCGGCAGGCCGAGCAGCAGATTCAGCCATAGCACCGGATACAGCAGCATGATGCCGGAGAGATATAGCGGGGTCGCGGTATACGCTGCCAGCGCAATGCACTGGGACAATGTCTGTTTGCTGCCGTAGGTCTGGCCCATCCAGTGGATCAGCTTGCCGATGGTGAACACCGCCACCAGGATCGTGAGATAGGACAGGATGGCAATCGAGATCGCGCTCTCATGCGTCAGCGTATGTACTTCGCGCGAAACCACCTGCCAGCCGACCTGGGTGGTGCCGATGTAACCGGCGATGGGAGGAATGGCGGCCAGCAACAGGACATGGGAACAGAAGCATTTGCCGATCGTGCAGTTTTCCTTCCGTATCGATTTCCATTCTTCTTCCGGATGGAACAACATTCCCCACACGTGGCTCAAGATCATGCTTTTCTCCCACCTGCCGATATTGATTTCGCGGCCAAGTTTCCTGCAAACCGCCGTGAACGTCAACGATGCGGAACGCTGAAAAGTCCCAGTATTCCGGTAAACCAAAAGAACCCCAAGCCGGATTTCCTCTTGATCCGGACAACAATTTTCCATCGTGGTGAACACGCATCGCGCCGCCGCGGGAATCGTATAGAATGATTCCGCCTGAATCGGGCATTTCGTCGACCGCCATGTCCATCCCTGTCGCCCTGTCTTCCTCCGCCGAAAAAGCCGCCACGGTGGCCTGCTTCCACTGCGGCCTGGCCGTACCGGCGGGTACGAATTTTGCCGTGAACATCGACGGCGTGCGCCAGCCGATGTGCTGTCGTGGTTGCGAGGCCGTGGCGCGGGCGATCGTCGACGGCGGCCTGGGGAATTATTACAAGTTCCGCACCGCGCAAGCGCCCACGGCGCGCGAGGTCGTGCCGGAATTCCTGCGCCAGACCATCATCTACGATCACCCGGAAGTACAGAAAAGTTTTGTCCGCGTCGAAGACGAACACGTGCGCGAAGCCGCGTTGATTCTCGAGGGCATAACCTGCGCCGCCTGCGTGTGGCTCAACGAACGCCACCTCGCGCGCCTGCCCGGCGTGCTCGCGGTGCACATCAATTACGCCACGCAGCGTGCGCGCGTGACATGGGATGAGCGCCGCATTCACCTGAGCGACATCCTGCAGGCGGTGAGCCGCATCGGATATCTCGCGCACCCGTTCGATCCCGGGCGTCATCAACAACGGCTGGAACACGAGCGCAAGCAGCTGCTGCGCCGGCTGGGCGTGGCCGGCGTCATGACCATGCAGGTGATGATCCTGGCCGAGGCGCTGTATGTCGGCGGCTGGGTGGAAACCGAAGCGCACTACCGCAATTTTTTCCACTGGGTCAGCCTGCTGCTGACGCTGCCGGTGCTGCTGTACTCGGCGCTGCCGTTTTTCACTTCGGCCTGGCGCGATCTCACGCACGCGCAGGCAGGCATGGACGTGCCGGTTTCGTTCGGCATACTCACCGCCTTCATCGCCAGCGTCTGGGTCACCGTTACCGGTCAGGGTACGGTCTATTACGACTCGGTCACGATGTTCGTATTC
>DATICK010000227.1:0-5316 GCA_035456865.1 Sulfuricaulis sp. | reverse complement strand
CGCCCTTGGCGATATTATTTACCAGCAACTGCCATTGATTCTGCAGCGACTCGTAGAACACCGCCGTGCGCACGGCCCGCGCCGCGTGGCGTCCGATCGTGGAATGCAGCGCCGCGACCGGGATCTGGCCGCCCGCGACCTTGCCGGCCATGGCCAGGACTCTGTTCAGGTGGCGCTTGGTGGGCTCGTGACCCGCCGCCACCATGCACAGCACGTTGGCCAGCGGTCCCACTTGAGCACGTTTGTCGTAGAACGTCGGCGCCTTCACCCAGGAGTATTTGCCGTCATCCTGAAAATCGGTGTACGCCGGAACCGTCTCGCCATCGTAGGGATGCAGCGCCCCCTTCCCGCCCTTGTACCAGGCGTGCTTCACGCTCTCTTTCACGCCCTTCTGAAAATAAGCGTCCTGGTAACTGGTAATCGGTTTGAACTTGGACAAATCCGCGTTCTCGATATAACCGCCCGGCAACTCGAATTTTGTCCCCTTGGTATCCAGCGGCAGATCGGGTACCGAGAGGTAATTGGAGACACCGGCTCCATATTTTGTCCAATCGGCGTACATCGCGCCGATGGCGGCCACGTCGACCAGGTAAACGTTGTTGACGAAATCACCCAGTTCGTCCATGAGGGTCTTGATGTAGAACAGGCGCTCCATCCCGAGGGCCGATTGACTGTCCAGGTTGATGGCATTGGTCACGCCGCCCACCGCCAGGTTCTGGATGTGGGGCGTCTTGGAGCCGAGGATGGTCACGATCTGATTGGCCTTGCGCTGGTACTCCAGCGCCTGCAGGTAATGGGCCGTGGCCAACAAATTGACTTCCGGCGACAATTTCATCGCCGGGTGTCCCCAGTAGCCGCTGGCAAAAACACCGAGCTGGCCGGAACTCACGAAGGTCTGCAACTTCGCCTGCGCCTGTTCCATATGGTGCGCGCTGTTCATCGGCCAACTGGACAGGCTTTCCGCCAGCTGCGCCGTCTTGCGCGGATTGGCCTTGAGGGCCGAGACGATATCGACCCAGTCCAGGGCTGAAAGGTGATAAAAATGGACTATGTGGTCGTGTATTCCGTGAGCCAGCACCATCATATTGCGAATGTACTGGGCGTTGAGCGGCACCTCGAGATTCAGCGCATTCTCCACCGCTCGCACCGAGGCAATGGCATGTACGGTCGTGCACACGCCGCAGATACGTTGCGTGAATATCCAGGCGTCGCGCGGGTCGCGGCCTTGAAGTATGAGTTCGATGCCTCGCCACATTTGTCCGGAAGACCAGGCTTTGGTCACTTTGCCGTTATCGACCTCGCAATCGATGCGCAGGTGGCCCTCTATCCGGGTCATTGGGTCAACGGTGATTCGTTTTGTCACGGTATACCTCCAGTTACTGGACCGCGGTCACGCGTTCACCGCGTGGTAGCACCGGCAGTTGCTTGACGAACAACAGATAGAGCAGGATCTCGATAGAAAACATGCCTACGGTGACCAGAATTTCGGTAACCGAGGGAAAGTAGTTCCAGCCGCCGCCGGCCGGATGGTAGCCGATGAGGTAGGCATTGATTCGATAAATGGAACCCGCCACCAGCAATACGGTGGCGGCGACAAACATCATGCGCGGATTCGTGCGATAGGCCGGCCGGGCAAGCAGAACCAGCGCCAGCACGAACAAGGCGTTCTCAAGCCAGAACATGCCGGCGTCCAGGTTGGCCGCAAACGCCGCACCCAGCTGTCCGCGCACGATGAGATCCGCGAATCGAACCACCAGGTAACCCGCCAACAGCAAGGCGGTGACACCCGAAACTTTTCCGAGAATCCGCGTTTCAATGGGACGCCGAAAACCCCTGGACGCCAATATCGCTTCGAACGGCACGATGGCAAAACCCATCAGTAACGCGGTCACCAGGAACAGCACGGGTAACAATTGAGTCTGCCACAGTGGTGACAGCTGGAAGCCGAGAACCACGAGCAAGGTGCCCAGGGATGACTGATGCATGGTCGGCAACAGTATGCCCACGGCGATAAATATAAATAACACTTTGGATAATTTTTGACGCGCGTCGGTGAGCCCGAAACGTTCGAGAAACGCCGGCGAGAACTCAATCGCCAAAACGACGATGTAGGCCATCACGCACCAGGCCACCTCCAGCATCACCGAATTGAACTGGGCGTACCACGGCAGGAGCAGCGTGTACACCTGCCAGTAACGGCCGAGATCGACAATGACCGCGGCGCCGGCAAGCGTATAACCGAACAGCCCCGCCATCATCGCCGGCCGCACCAGGGGATGATACTCGCCGCGATTGAGCACGTAGACCAGCAATGCGATGGCATATCCGGCGCACCCGAAGGCAGTGCCGATCATGACGTCGATTACGATCCAAATACCCCAGGGATAACCGTCGTTGATGTGCGTGACCGCGCCCAAACCGAACACGAATCGCGCCAGAAGGATGACCAGGGCGATCGCGGCCAGCGCCGAAAACGCCAGAAATGGTTTGGTTAAAATCCTTCCGCCGAGAGGTTCGTGGGCGCTCATGACTTTTCCTTTTTAGCCTTCGTTTTGCGAGGCGTTTCCTCGCTCTCATCGGGTTTGCCGGCGGTGCGGTGAACCAGATATACCAACCCGGCCAGCAGCGCCAGCGGGGGCAGCATTCCTTTATAAAGCGTATGCTGAATGCCTTCGGTGATGGCGGGATACCCGTACTCGGGGACATTGGTCGGAAGACCGATTTTTTCAAACGGCACGGCGGACAGGTACAGAATCTGGGTACCCCCCAACTCCTTTTCGCCGTAGAGATGCTTTTGATAGTTGGCAATCGTGCCTTCTTGAACGGGCCGGTTGCCGCCGAGCTTGCCACGGGCAAACCGGTGGCTTTCGCCCGGCTTTTTGGCAAGCCGTATCTGCGCCTCTTTTTTTAAATCCTCCACCAGACCGAACAGCGATGCACCGGTTGGGCACACGTCACAGCAAGCCGGCAGTTGCCCTTTCGCCTGCAGGTGCGCGCAAAACTGGCACTTCTGGATCTGGCCAAAGGGACCGTCGTATTCAAATTTCGGCACGGCAAACGGGCAGGCATAGACGCAGTAACGACAGCCGATACACCGATCCTTATGATGCTCGACAATGCCGGTCTTCGGATCCTTGGTCATGGCCGACACCGGACACGCCGATACACAGGAGGGATCCACGCAATGTAAACAGTGCCGCTTGACGAAGGAGTAGCCGTTAATCTCGCGGTCTTTCTGCGCTACGTTGCCATCTTGATACACCTTGATGATGTTCAGGGTCTTGCCAGATAAATCCAGCGGCACGTCCCACATGAGTTCGCTCTTGTCGGCATCATGCTCCGGCGGCATATGGTTCGCTTCCTTGCAAGCCGCCACGCAAGCCTTGCAGCCAATACACTGCGTGGCGTCGTAGAGCATGCCCACGGCATTGGGAGGCAGGGTTTTGGGTTCGCGCTGGAGCGCACTGGCGGTGTCTACGGCGCCTGCTGCGCCGGCGGCGGCTGCCACTTTGAGAAAATCTCTTCGGTTCAGAGCCACGGATGTATGCTCCTATCTTTGCTTGTCGCTCCTGCCCCCAGAAGCTTCGTCGCTGTCTTCGGGGAGTTTGCGCGCGAACTTGACTCCGGCAACCGCCGCCGCGCCGACCAAACCTCCGACCAGCGCCGCCGCCGCCACGGTCGCCCCCTTCCCCTTGCTTTCAGTGATTCGCGGATAGGTGGTGGGTGGCGTCACCGTTTTGAGCTCGGCCAGTTGATGAATGGCCTTGGTGAAACCGATTCCTTCTTCAGTGCAGCCAAAGCAAGGATGACCGGTACCTACAGGCCACGCCCCGGGACCGACATCACCAAAGAGAATGGCCGGGCAGTTGGCATAGGTCTCCGGACCTTTGCAGCCGAGCTTGTACAGGCACCATCCCTGGCGATGTCCGTCGTCACCAAACTCGATCGCGAAGCGACCGGCGTCGAAGTGCGGCCGGCGCTCGCAGTTTTCGTGTATAAGCCGGTTGTAAGCAAACTTGGGGCGGCCCTTGCTATCCAGCTCCGGCAGGCGGTTGAAAGTGAGGAAGTACAGCACCGTGGCCAGGAAGTTATAAGGGTTCGGCGGGCAACCGGGAACGGTGACGATTGGCCGGTCTTTGATAATCTTGGAAACTCCCACGGCGCCGGTGGGATTCGGACCGCTGGACGGAATGCCGCCCCATGACGCGCATGAGCCGATGGCGATGATGGCCGCGGCTCCCGCCGCTGCCTCCTGCAGATGCGCCAACACGGTTTTGTTCGCGATCTTGCAATAGATTCCATTGTCCTTGGTGGGAATCGAGCCATCGACCACCAGGAGATACTTTCCTTTGTTGGCTTTCATCGAGGCCTGCTTGGAGGCTTCGGCCTGATGACCCGCGCCGGCACACAGGGTTTCGTGGTAATCGAGCGAAATCGTATTGAGAATCAGCGTTTCAAGCGTCGGGTGGGTGGATCGCAGGAGCGACTCGGTGCAACCGGTACATTCCTGGGCCGACAACCAGATGACGGGCGGCCGCTGTTTGCTGGTAACCGCCTCCGCGATCTGCATGCCCATGGCAGGGACGCCTAATGTAGCGGCGATCCCGGTGCAAAATTTTAGAAATTCGCGCCGTGTAACACCGCCGGCACTGCCTTCGTACCCATCGAGACTCATTTCCTGTTTTCGCATAAATGCCCTCGTGCGTGCTCAGGTGGCGGCCTGAAAAATCAGGCTGTCTTGTCAGTTAATTTCTACCTGTGATGCTTTTGAACCGTTCTTCTTAAATAAAGTGAAAAATACATAAGGAATTAAGACGCCAGATAACCTCGGGAGTCTGGTAGACCCCTAAGTAGGTCAAGTATCGGTTCAGCCCTCCGCGTCAATTTCGGTTTCGTCCCGCCTTGATCCGAGAAGCATATTATTGGTTGCTTATATTCTGCTTTGATACCTGTCAAATTTTTATTTATTTGTCCTAGAACATATGCATCTGCATCCCTGATTCAAATAACTCTGACCAATAAGTGAGGAAACAGTACTTTGGAGATAGGCTGATTTGACTATTTTGATATTGCTCAAAGAAAAAACTAATAAATAAATGTTCGAAAATTATTATGTTTGTGTAATGGCACATTACCCGCCAAGCAGAAAGTCAGAATGCATTCCGGCCAACAGCGGTCCTGAGAGTAATCTTCGCGGACATGACCCCTTCGGGGCCTACGAGTTCGAAACTCTCGAGCCACATTAAAACGAAAGGGGCCCATAGGGGCCCCTTTCGTTTTAATGGCGCGCCCGGAGAGATTACTCGCCACTTCGTG
>DATICK010000226.1:0-5132 GCA_035456865.1 Sulfuricaulis sp. | reverse complement strand
TCGTACGGCTTGCCGACCTTGTCGAGCACCGCGGTCAGGCGCAGGAACAGCGCCGGCAAGTTTTCCTGCTCGTTGTATACCGGAATCACAACGCTCACATAAGGCTTGGTCACGTCACTTCCTTCCGAACAAATCGGCCATAGCGGCGATCGCCCGGCCCTGGTCGGCGTCGCTCAGGCCGGGGAACAATGGCAGGCTCACGATACGCTCGCCGATGCTTTCGGCATTCGGAAAATCGCCGGGCTTGAAACCGTAATGTTCGCGGTAATAAGGATACAGATGCACCGCGCGGTAATGCAGTCCGGTGCCGATGTTACGCTCCTTCATGCCCTGCATGAAGGCGTCGCGGTCCATGCCCGCAGCCGCGGGGTTGATCAACGGCGCGTACAGGTGCCAGGCATGGCGATGCGCGAATTCCGGCGTGCCGGGCCGGGTCCATTGCGGCCAGTCGGCGAAAATTTTCTGATACCGCAGCGCCAGTTCTGTGCGGCGTTTGATGAAACCGTCGAGTGCCGGCAACTGGTGCAACCCAAGCGCGGCCTGGATGTCCATCATGTTGTACTTGAGGCCCGGCGTAATGATCTCGTAGTGTTGTGAACCGCTCTTGCCGAAACGGTTCCAGGCCTCGCGGTCCATGCCGTGAAAGCGCAGCAGCGCGATTTTTTCGGCCAGCTTGTCGTCGCGCGTCACCACGCAGCCGCCCTCGCCCGTCGTCATGTTCTTGTTGGGATGGAAGCTGAAAACCTGGGTGTCGCCGAAGGCGCCGATGCGCTTTCCTTTATATTCCGTGCCGATGGCGTGCGCCGCGTCTTCGATCACGCGCAAGCCATGCTTGTCCGCCAGCTCGTACAGCGGATCGAGGTCCACCGGCAGCCCGCCGAAATGCACCGGCATGATCGCGCGCGTGCGTTTCGTGATCGCCCGGGCGATCTTCGATACATCCATGTTGTAGGTATCGAGCTCCACGTCCACCAGCACCGGCTTGCCCCCCGCGAGCACGATGGTGTTGAGCGTGGCGGCAAAGGTCATCGGCGTGGTGATCACTTCGTCGCCGGGTTTGAGTTCCAGCGCGAGCAGCGCCAGGTGTAATCCTGCGGTGGCGGAGGACAGGGCGAGCGCGTGCGGTGCATTGAAGTAGCGCTTGAGTTCTTCCTCGAATTTCTTGACCCGCGGGCCGGTGGTGATCCAGCCGGATTCCAGGCAGGCCACCACTTCATTGATGGCCTCGCGGCTGATCGAGGGCCGCGAAAACGGCAGAAATTCATCCGTCATGGCGGCATCCTAGCTGCGGGTGACCAGATACACCCCGGCGATGATAATGAGGATGCCGGTGATGCGCGTCAGCGAAAGATTTTCCTGGAACAGGTAGTAGCCGGCGACGGCGTTGACAATATAGCCCACGGACAGCAACGGATAGGCGAAGCCCACCTCCACGCGTGACAGCACCAGCAGCCATACC
Source organism: Sulfuricaulis sp. (assembly GCA_035456865.1). GTDB lineage: Bacteria > Pseudomonadota > Gammaproteobacteria > Acidiferrobacterales > Sulfurifustaceae > Sulfuricaulis. The sequence continues at coordinate 3,673 of DATICK010000226.1, read as the reverse complement.
GCCACGCTCAGCACGTAGGCGAACAGGCCGGCGAGCACGAACGGATTGACCGCCACCTGCAGGCCGATGGGGACGACATTCGCCCAGGCGAATTCGAAATAGCCGATGCGGCGCATGCCTGCCTTGAGCAGCAACTGTGCGCCGGCGTTGAGCAGCACGCCCAGCATAATCAGCGGCAGATAGTTCATGGTTGTCCGGTCCTGTTGGTCACCAGCACAGTCGATCCGGTCCGCGCGAGCAGGTAAAACTGCCCGCGCCCTTCAGCCCGCAGTTTGTCATAGTTGCCCTGCCCGGTCAGCAGGTAGGCCCGGTGCGGCCCGTCCCAGCGACGCCGGAAGGAGGCCTCGTCGATCATCCAGCCGCTCACGTCCTCGGCCTCGATGCCGAACCGCAGTTCCCCTTTCCAGTCGACGACGGTAATGCGTCGCTCGAGATACACCGGCAGGTCCTGGTAATACTCCTGGTAGGTCATGACCTCGTCGCCCGGCTGCAGGCGCGGCTTCAGGATCAGCGCCAGTTCCTTGACCGAACGCTTGTGATCCAGAAACACGAATCCGCGGTCGGCCACCGCCAGAAACACCGCCGAAGTCAGCGCCAGCGCGACGACGGTCCAGAGCGGGCGCCGCAGGAAACTGACACCGAATGGCACCAGGGCCGTGGCCAGCAGACTTCCCAGAATCACCCAGGCATAGCCTCCGAATACCCTGGCGTACTCGGCCACACGCGGGCGGTCCGGGGTGGTCTCCGGGACAAACACCAGCACCAGAGCGAGCATGAATCCGAGCGCGAGCAAGGCCCAGGTTCCGGCGCGCAGACTCGCGGATGAAGGTGCCTCCCAGTGCTGCACCAGATAACGCGCCGTCAACAGCGCCAGCGGCGGCAGAATCGGAAGAATGTAGGGAACCAGCTTGGAATCCGAAAACGAGAAGAAGGCAAACACCAGCCCCGCCCACAGCAGCAGAAACAGACCTTCGCGGTTTTCGTGACGCGCGCGCCACGAAACCGGCCAGCTCTTCACCACGGCCTGCGTCAGATAGGCCGTCCACGGATAGAAACCCGCGAGCAGCACCGGGATGAAAAACCACGCGGGCTCATAGCGGCCATGCACCTTGGTGAGGTAGCGCTGGAAATGCTCGTGAATGAAATAGAACTGCGCGAATTCCGGGTTGGCGCGCGCCGCCGCGATATGCCACGGCGCGGCGATGAACAGGAACAGCGCCAGCCCGGACGGAAGATAAATCGACTTGAGCAGCCGCCACTCATTGAGGATCAGGATCCACGCACCAATCACCATGGCCGGGATCACCATACCGATGAGCCCCTTGGTCAGGGTGGCGAGCGCGGCGCAGGCATAGAAGGTCCAGAAATAATTGCGGCGCGCGTGGCCGGGCGGTTCGCGCGTGCCGAGCAGGAACGCAAACAGCGCCACCGCGAGCAGTGCCGATACCGCCATGTCGAGCGTGACGGCGCGCCCGAGAAAATAATGGAGCGGCGCAGTCGCAAGCACCACGGCCGCGATCAAACCGGTGCGCCGGTCGTAAAGCTTGCGCCCCGCGACATACACCGCGAGACAACCGATGAGGGCGAACGTCGCCGGCCACAGGCGCATGGCCCATTCGCTGATCCCGAAAACCTTGATCGCACCAGCCTGCAGCCAGTAGAACAGCACCGGTTTTTCGAAATACTTCACGCCGTTCAAGCGCGGCGTGACGTAATCGCCCGTGACGGTCATCTCGCGCGGAATCTCGACATAACGCCCCTCGTCCGGCTGCCACAACGCACGCTGGCCGAGACCCCACCCGAAAAACAGAGTGAGCAGCAGCGTCAGCAAAAGCATGTCGCGCCACCACGTTCGGACTTCCGGGTCAGAAACGGGTGATGTGCGGGATTGAGAAACGAACATTTCGGGTGACGGTTCCGTGTGCCGGAGCGAATAATTGGTCCTTGCGCGATGGCGGATTATTCCAGAAATCCCCGGCGGAACCGAGCAAAACTAGCATCACGCGAGGCAAGCCGATATAGTTGACCATATTTGTCGGGATATAAACATGGGTCAATCAGCGCACACCAACCGCCTCATCCACGAAACCAGCCCCTACCTCCAACAGCACGCGCACAACCCGGTGGACTGGTATCCGTGGGGCGCGGAAGCGTTGGAAAAGGCGCGGCGCGAGGACAAGCCGATTCTGGTGTCGATCGGCTATTCGGCCTGCCACTGGTGCCATGTGATGGAACACGAATCGTTCGAAGACGAATACGTCGCGCGCGTAATGAACGAGCTGTTCGTGTGCATCAAGGTCGACCGCGAGGAACGCCCCGATCTCGACAAGATTTATCAGACTTCGCATCAGGTCCTGGCGCAACGCCCCGGCGGCTGGCCGCTCAACATGTTCCTCACGCCGGCTGATCAAATGCCGTTCTTCGGCGGGACGTATTTTCCCAAAACACCCAAATACGGCATGCCCGGATTCACCGAGCTGCTGCGCCACGTGGCCCAGGTCTATTCCCAGAAGCGCGATGCCATCCGCGAACAGAACGACTCGCTGCGAGACATTTTCACGCGTCTGCAGCCACCGGGTCCGGCGCCGGGCGTGCATCCCGGGCCGGAGGTGCTCGACCAGGCACATGCCGAATTGCAGCGCCAGTTCGACGCGCGCTGGGGCGGCTTCGGTGGCGCGCCGAAATTCCCTCACCCCACCTCGATCGATCTGTGCCTGCAGCGCTGGCAGCAGAGTGTCCGCCATGGCTCGGAAGATCAGCAAGCGCTAAGCATGGCGCGCGACACGCTCACGGCCATGGCACACGGCGGTCTCTACGACCAGGTCGGCGGCGGCTTCTGCCGCTACTCGGTGGACGAACGCTGGGAAATTCCGCACTTCGAAAAGATGCTGTACGACAACGCCCAGCTGCTGGCGCTCTACGCCGATGCCTGGCTCGCGACCGGCGACGCGTTGTTCCGGCGCATCGTCATCGAAACGGCGGAATGGGTGATGCGTGAAATGCAGTCGCCCGACGGCGGATATTACTCGGCACTCGATGCCGATTCTGAGGGCCACGAGGGAAAGTTCTACGTCTGGACCGCGGAGGAGATCCGCCAGCTGCTGACAGCTGATGAATGGGAAGCCGTGGAGCGTCGCTTCGGATTGAAGGGCACGCCCAATTTCGAGGGCCGGTGGCATCTCAATGTGCACGCCGATCACGCGACCCTGGCTCTCGAACGCCAGTGCACGGAATCCGATGTCGCGACGTTGCTGGAATCAGCGCGCCGCAAACTTTATTTGGCACGCGATAAACGCGTGCGCCCGGGGCGGGATGAAAAAATCCTGACATCGTGGAACGGACTCATGATCAAGGGCATGGCGCGCGCCGGGCGGGTGCTGGGCCGGCCCGATTTCATCGCATCGGCCGCACGCGCACTGGACTTCATCCACGCGGAGTTGTGGCGCGACAACCGGCTGCTCGCCACGCACAAGGACGGCAAATCACATCTGAATGCCTACCTCGACGACCACGTATTCCTGATGGAAGGGGCGCTTGAATTGTTGCAGGCGCAATGGCGCGCACCGGATCTCGATTTCACTCGCGCCCTGGCCGACACCGTGCTCGAGCATTTCGAGGACGAAAGCCACGGCGGCTTTTTTTTCACCGGCGACGATCATGAAAAACTGGTTTA
>DATICK010000225.1:0-6473 GCA_035456865.1 Sulfuricaulis sp. | reverse complement strand
GACGTTGGTGCCCCACTTGTCCGCCATGGCCTTCACGATCGTGCGGGTATTGGGCTGCTCGCCGTTATGATTGAAGTAACAATCGCGCAGGTACTCGATAAGATCCCAGTGCTTCGGCGTGAGTGTGATGCCCTCGTTTTGGGCAATGAACTCGGCCAGTTCCTTGCTCCAGTCTTCGGTGTTCTTCAAAAACCCGTTGGCATCGGTGTCGATGGTCTTGCCGTTGAAGTCATAACTCATGATTCCCCCGATTTTCAGAAAAAAATGGCAAAAGTCGTTGGTTGCAATTCGAGAACGCAGTTAATAAAAAGTGACACACTTTTATTGACCCGGCACGATTGTACTTGAATCAAGGCAACCCGTCACAGACGCCTCATGGCCTCGGTAACGACGAAGGAGTGCCGGGTCAATAAAGAAAATCATATGACTTTTTGATTATTGAGGCGGCAAGACGACTTCGGTCGAAGGCAAAAGTGCTATCGACCGAAGGATACATTCCTTTGTATGCCGCCTCAATAATCCAAGACGGGCTTCACTTCCCTGATGTCCTTGTGTGGAATGAACAGCCCGCAACCCAATTTCCGATCCGTGCCGAGACCCTGTTGTTGGAGCTTCACCGACTCCTCGACGGCGAGATCCGCAAGCATCAGGCTGCGCGCGCGGATCACCCGATCCGGGGTGGCAATGACGTGTTCCATCCCGCAAAGCATTTTATTGGGGTACACGCCCATTTTATGGAAAAGCGTCATGGCCTCCTGCAGAAAAATCGTCTCATCTGTGCCTTCGCGCGTCACGATGTAACGCGAAAAAAGCGTGGTAATCGCGCTGAGTGGCCTGACGACTGACTTTTCCACGCGCAGGTGTTTGCCGTTGATATCGAGCGTTTGACCCGTGAGCTTGCCGGCGTCTTCGATGCGGTGCTTCGGCAAGCGCAGCGTCAACTTGGTGCGGCGCGACAAGTGCAACAGGGCTTGGGGATCATCCGGACGCATCCAGCCATTGCCGGATTCGGCCACGTGTATCGTGTGCAGGCCGGCGCTCTCCTCTTCCGCAAACCAAGGCAAGGCTCGTTGTATCGCCTGAGACAACGCATAGGCGTGGTCTACCGGCAACGCGCGGCAGTCGATACTGTAGACAACGTCCACGATGTCGTCGGGGACGGTGTAGCGTTGGTTTTCCTTGGTTTCTTGCCAGTACATATTCATTCAGTCTATTGAACGGGCAACTTCGCCCGGATCGCGTCGCGATCGATCCACCACTCATCCTGCACCAACACGTCCACGACATTGCGCAGCCGCGGGAGAAATTTCGCGGGGTCCTCAAGCTCGAGTTTCTTGAACCATTGGCTGAAGGCGCCCTGATCCTTCACGTCGCTGTGCCGCCGCGCCACGGTGGCGAGGAGCTGGTTGGTATAAAACATCAGATCCTCGCGCACCCGACCTTCGGCGCGCAGATCGACGACATAATGCGCCACTGTCGCGGCCACGGCCGCGCCATCGGAATCCGGCGGGGTCTCGTCGACCACGTGCTGCAGCATCGCGACTGTCAATTCCGGATCCATCGGGAAGGTCACCGCCAGCCAGATACCCTGCCCCAGCGCCGCCAGCGATTCCGGCTGTTCGGACAGGAACATGATATCGCAGGCCTGGACTGCACCTTCCCAGGCCTCGCGATTAATATAGATATCGAACGCCTCGCGGCCGGCTTCCCAGGCATCCTGCTTGTTTTCCAGCCGGATTAGCGTGCGACCGATCTGCAATAGCAGGTCAGCGCGCGCAATCGGATCATAATTGGGAGGCAACTCCAGCATCTGGCGCCTGAATTCCTGGAGTTGCGCCTCCAGCAGTATGCTGGATTCGGCAACATCTTCACCGCTGTCGGCATCGCCAATGGACTGATCTTCTTTCAGGTATTTCATTTGAAATTCTCACTTGCCGCAGAGATCACGGAAAAACTCAGGGGAAAATTCTCCAGCAGGTTGCCTGCGTGCTCTCGTGGCCGGCAAACTACCTGGTCACGGAGTGAATGCCGACGAAAGCCCCTTCCAACCGGTCTTCCCAGTTGGCCGGCGTGTCCGGATACGGCGGTTTGACGTCGATCTTGAAGAACATCTCCGATTGCGCGCGGGTCTGCACCACTTCAAGCAGCTGTTCGAACGTTTCGATATCGTGGTGCTGCAAAAGCACTTCGCTCAGATAAAGCATGATGTCAGCCGCTCAGGTCGCTCAGGTTCGTACCGCGAATTCGATCATAATAACGCGCACGGTATACCAGTCTAGCGATTCCTTTGTCCATATCGTCCGTGAATTCCGTGCGGTTATGCAGCACATTATTGCATATAAGCCCGTGTCCCGGTGCTAGCCGGTGGTGAAACACATACGGCGAATCGCCGGTCAGGATTAACTCCAGAAAACGCACGGCCTCTTGTGTCATCGCGTCCTGCTTCCACACGATGGAACGCGTGCGTGCGGTGTAACGCATGTGCAGGTTCCCCGCGGCATCCACGGAAAACACCGGGCCGATCGAAGCCGCGCGCGTTTCCTCTCCCGATTCGGTGTTGGCCGGGATGGTCATGGCCTCCGGTGCCATCAACGCCTGGACGTAATCCGGATTGGCGTCACGCAGAAGGATATATACGATCTCATGATCCAGCAGGCTGTTTTCCCCGCCGTTGGCCGCGGGCGAAACACAGTGCAATACAAACGCGCGGATGAATGACTCGGGATTGTTGTAATAACCATCCGTGTGCCACAACAGGCGGCGGTTGGAATACGGAATATAGCCACGCTGCGACTTGCCCGGAGCCACCTTCAGCGACGTGATGCCGTCGTCGTCGGCGAGCATGTTGTTATCCAGGCGCTGTAACCCGAATCGTTCGCCGAGCGCACGTGGAATCGTCTTGTCTTCCACACTACCCGTTTGGCTGGCATAAATGGCCATGTTGGCTTTCCGGCAGACGCGCAAGATGGCACCGGCTTCGGCCTCGGTCAGGGCGCGCGGATCTCCGACTTCCACGATCAACGATTCCGCCGTCTCGGGATAGGCACGCAGTTTCTGCTCGCGCCAACGGCGGTAAGCGTCCTTCTCCTGCAAGGAAAATGGGTTCGCTCCTGTCAGTATGTGCGTGGCCGCGGCGGGATGACTCAATGTGGAGCTCTCAAGATTCGCATGCTTGCCGTATTAATGGGCATCCTGTGCTGATTTCCAAGCGATAACCAGCTCCCGCTTTCTTCTGGACAGAATTAGCGGTAAATTTCTGCCCTTCCCTGCCGGTGATCGAACTGAACGCCCGGGGAACATTTAGTATTTTGAATCAAATGGTTGTATTATCTGCGCCCTATAGACACGATCCTAGGCACTATTAATATATCCCTTTCGGGATGGATACCGCGGTTTTTAACTCTCTCTTACGAGTGATTCTTTTATTATGGCCCCCGATTACACTCACCGACCGCAAAGCTGCATTAGATAACTGCCTGTGTAGAGAGTGTTGCGGTTTCGATGAGGTGAAGTTAAAAGCGCTCGCGGAACTAACGGGAGACAAGCAATAGCAATGCTACGCATGAGTGCAGAAACGCGGTCTTTCACCGCCAAAGAAACATTGCCGGAAGACCGGAATATACATCAATCCTACGTGCAGGAGACAGCTTAAATGGCCCAGAACAAACCAAAGAATCCGGAAAAACACTCGACGTACGTTCCGAAAGAGAAAAAATCCACCAAGCCGTTCCACAAAACACCCATGCTGGATCAGCTGGAAAGCGGCCCGTGGCCCAGCTTCGTGACCGGACTTAAACGTCTGGCGCACGACAACAACATGATGGTCGACCTGCTCGGCCAGCTGGAACATTCCTATACCACCCGCAAAGGTTACTGGAAAGGCGGCACGGTTTCGGTGTTCGGTTACGGCGGCGGCATCATTCCCCGCTTCACCGAACTGATGGGCAGCGATGGCAAAGCCATGTTCCCCGAAGCCAAAGAATTCCACACCCTGCGCGTTCAGCCGCCCGCCGGCAATCATTACACCACCAAGATGCTGCGTCAGTTGTCCGACTCCTGGAAGAAATGGGGCTCGGGCCTGATCGCCTTCCACGGTCAGACCGGCAACATCATGTTCATCGGCACCACATCCGAGAACACACAGCACTTCTTCGACGAAATCAACGAGTACGGCTGGGATCTCGGCGGCGCCGGTCCCTGCGTGCGCACCGCCATGTCCTGCGTGGGCGCGGCCCGCTGCGAACAGTCCTGCGCCAATGAGCAGAAAATTCACCGTACTCTGGTGAACAACTTCATAGACGACATGCACCGCCCGGCCCTGCCTTACAAGTTCAAGTTCAAGGTCTCCGGCTGTCCGAACGACTGCATGAACTCGATCCAGCGCGCCGACTTCTCCGTCATCGGCACCTGGCGCGACGACATGAAGGTCGACCAGAAGGAAGTCAAGGCGTTCGTCAAGAGCAAGAGCCGCAAATATGTCATCGACAACGTCGTGAACCGCTGTCCGACCAAGGCACTGTCATTGAACGACGACGACACGCTCGACGTGGACAACCGCAACTGCGTGCGCTGCATGCACTGCATCAACGTCATGACCAAGGCGCTCAAGCCCGGCGACGACAAGGGCATTACCCTGCTCATCGGCGGCAAACGCACGTTGAAGATCGGCGATACCTTCGGCACCGTCATCGTCCCGTTCATGAAGCTGGATACCGACGAGGATTACGAGAAGATCCGCGAGATCGCCGCCAACACCATCGACTTCTGGGCGGAGAACGGCCTGGAGCACGAGCGTTGCGGAGAGATGATCGAACGCATCGGCCTCGTGAACTTCCTGGAAGGCATCGGCATCGAGGTCGATCCGAACATGATCACGCAACCACGCACCAGCTCCTATGTGCGTTTGGACGAGTGGGATCAGGAAGCCGAGAAGTGGAAGAACCGCAAGCAACAGGCGGCTGGCTGATCCATTCCTGTCAAGACATTAACGCACGTCGAACAAACGTTTTGGAGAACTGACCAATGGCAGAAGCACCAAAAATGCGCACCCCGATTGAGAGTGGGTGCCCGGATGCATTTCAATACATGCACCCCCTGATGATCAAGAACTACGGGAACTGGGCCTATCACGATCGTCCACGTCCGGGCGTACTACATCACGTCGCCAAGAGCGGTGACGAGATCTGGACCGTGCGCGTCGGTACCCAGCGTCAGCTCGGCCCCTACGAAATCAACCTGCTGTGCGACATTATCGACAAGCTCGGTGAAGGTTATGTTCGTTTCACCATCCGCTCCAACATGGAGATCATGGTTTCCAGCAAGGACAAGGTCGATCCGCTGATCACGGCTTTCGAAGAGGCCGGCTACCCGGTCGGCGGCACCGGCAACTCGGTGACGATGATTTCCCACACCCAAGGCTGGTTGCACTGCGACATCCCGGGCACCGACGCCTCGGGTGTGGTCAAGGCGCTGATGGACGACCTCCATGAAGAATTCGTCAAAGAGGACATGCCGAACCGCGTGCACATCACCACCTCCTGCTGTCAGATCAACTGCGGCGGCCAGGGCGACATCGCCATTAACGTGCAGCACACCAAACCACCCAAGATCAATCACGATCTCGTGGCCAACGTGTGCGAACGTCCCTCGGTCGTGGCGCGCTGCCCGGTGGCGGCGATCCGTCCGGCAATCGTCAACGGCAAACCGTCGCTGGAAGTCGACGAAAAGAAGTGCATCTGCTGCGGCGCATGCTTCCCGCCCTGCCCGCCCATGCAGATCAACGATCCGGAACATTCCAAACTTGCCATCTGGGTCGGTGGCAAGAACTCCAATGCGCGTTCCAAGCCGATGTTCCACAAACTCGTGGCCGCGGGTATTCCGAACAATCCGCCGCGCTGGCCCGAAGCCGGTGCGATCGTCAAGAAGATTCTGCGCGTGTACAAGGAAGACGCCAAGGACTGGGAACGCGTGGGCGACTGGGTGGATCGTATCGGTTGGCCGAGATTTTTCGAACTGACGGACCTGCCGTTCACCAAGTTTCATATCGACAACTGGCGTGGCTCGCGCGCGAGCCTGAATGCCTCGGCGCATATCCGTTTCTAAAATTCGTCATAAAAAATCCAATCTGCAACCGGCGCCGGACTAGTCCGGCGCCGGTCCCTAACCAAGGTCGACGGGGATTGATAGAGATCAAGGGGAGCGATGATGAAGTTAGGTATTTTGGTCAACGAAGGACCATACACGCATCAGGCGTCGGACACGGCGTACCTGTTCGCCAAGGCGGCGATTGAGAAGGGACACAAGATTCACCGTGTGTTCTTCTATCACGACGGGGTCTACAACTCGAGCCGGCTCACCGAGCCGCCGCAGGACGATCGTCATATCGTCAACCGCTGGCAGAAACTGGGAAAAGACCATCACATCGATCTGGTGGTCTGCGTCGCTGCGGCGCTGCGTCGTGGCATCAAGGATGA
>DATICK010000224.1:0-4100 GCA_035456865.1 Sulfuricaulis sp. | reverse complement strand
ACAGGACGGTTCGACCTTGCGAACTGACGCTTTCCATCTTGTTAAGGCATTTTTTCTGGAACGCGGCATCTCCGACGGCGAGCACTTCATCGATAATCAGGATCTCCGGTTCGAGTTGCGCCGCCACCGCGAACGCAAGTCGAACCCGCATACCGCTTGAGTAGCGCTTGACGGGAGTATCGAGGAACCGCTCGACTCCAGAGAATTCGATTATTTCGTCAAACTTGCGGTCCACCTCGTTCTTCCGCATTCCGAGTATCGTTCCGTTCAGATAAACGTTTTCTCTGCCCGTCAGCTCCTGGTGAAAACCGGTACCGACTTCCAGCAGACTCGCTACCCTGCCGCGTATCGTGGCCTGACCGCCGGTAGGGGGAGTAATCTTCGATAGTATCTTGAGCAGAGTGGACTTGCCCGCGCCGTTTTTACCGATGATCCCCAACACTTCTCCGTGAGCGACGCTGAATGACACGTTTTTGAGCGCCCATATGATGTCGGCAGAAGCCGATGAACTGGAATTCCCCTTGCTCTCGAGGTCGATGTCATCGAATTTGTAGAGCGATCGATATTTCCGATAATTGCTTATCGGGCTTTTGAGAATATCGGCGATGGTAGCGCCGAGGCTGTCCTGGATTTTATCGCGCACGCCAATCCGATATAGCTTGCTGACGCCCTCCAGTTTTATCGCAGTGTCTTTTCCGCTCATTGTGCCTCGTGAAGTTTTTGCCAGTGACTCAGTCCGATCATGGTTGCGCTCATATCACATCCACGAATACGCGTTCCATCCGCCTGAAATACATAGCCCCACTAGCAAGAAGCAGAATACTTGTCACCGCTCCCGGGATAATGAACTGCCATACGATCGGCGTGCCCAGCAGGCAGGCACGGAAACCTTCAATCACGGCAACAAAGGGGTTGAACGAATAAATCAGACGGTACTGATCCGGAATAGATGACGCCGTATAGAGTATTGGCGCTGTGTAGATGAGCATCCGGATCACGAACGCCATGGCAAATTTGACATCGCGAAAACGTATCGCCAGCGCGGACAACCACATCCCAAGCCCGGCGGGGATGCACATCATGAGGATTATAAATAACGGCAGCAGCAGCAGATTCCAGGTAGGCGTGACGCTGTAATAGACCATTACTGCCAACGCGAGAGTCAACGATATGGAAAAATCAACCAACTTCGCCAGAACTGGCGTCAATGGGTAGATGACGCGTGGGAAATAAACTTTCCCCAGCATTGACTGGTTGCCAACCAGGCTCTGGCTGGAATGGGTCAAGGCTTCGGACATGTAGGTCCAGGGAATAATCGCCACCGTTGAGAACAAGACATAAGGGATGCCGTCGGTCGGGAGTTTGGCTACCTTTCCGAATATAACGCCGAATACTACTATTTGGAGGAGAGGATTAAGAAGGGCCCATGTAAAACCCAGAATCGTCTGCGCATACAAAACCTTGATGTCACGCCAAACCAAAAAATAGAACAGGTCACGGTAATGCAAAAGCTCCTTCAAATCGATGAGCTCCCAGCCCGTGGGCTGCTTGATGACTGTAACTGGCACGTCTTCGCGATTCATTCGAACCTCTTTATTGACTTCTTGCACAACTCGGTCGGCGCACTCGTGACGTCAGCGGGTTCCTGACCCCATCCACCGTGAATCTGCATCGCTCAAGCATCGGACATCAGCGTGGATAAACTCCACCCAACGATCGTCGAGGCCGACCAAGCCGACCGTGTATCTGTTACCAAATTGTACCGTATGTCTATGGCCCCATGGGCCGGCCAGCCACTAAATATTATAGTAAGTGTCCAGGATGTGACCGTCGAAAACTCGTTCAATGTTGCATATGCCGGTTACCGGAAGAGACGCGCGCCATGTCATTTCTCCGTCGCTAGCGATTATCAGAGATGCCGGCTTTACGGAAAACAGCCTCAACCGGCGTCGTGGTTGCCCAACGAAGTTGCTCGTCGAGCAACCCTATGTCGCGGAAATGGGTCAGCACCTTGAGCCGCATGAACTGTGAATTGCGGAAGTTACCGTCGGCAAAACCCATTCTCTCGAGCCCTGCCTTGAGCCCCTGTATGGCGCCGACGAGATCTACCCTCGGCTGGTGCACGGGCGCGAGCCTGCGAAACAGGCTGAAGTCCACTTGATATGAACGCTTGTCGGGTTGAGCATTCTTGTTGATGGACACGCTCACATCCGGGATGACCTTGGCGACGGCATGCGCCAAATCCTTGACTTGGTAGTTCCACTCATTGCTTCCGGTGTTTACCGCGAGAAAGGCGCCGCCGTTCGACAACTCGCGCCCGATCGCCCACTCGATTGCTCGCGCCATGTCTTCAATATGGATCAGCGGCCGCCAAGGCGTGCCATCGCTCAGGATCGTGATCTGCCGCGCGGCAACGGCGCCGGCCACAAAATCATTCAACACCAGATCCAACCGCAGGCGCTCGCTCATGCCGCACGCCGTCGCAAAGCGCAATGACGTGACCACGAAGTCCTTGGTCGCAAGCTTCTGCAAGGTCTGCTCGGTGGCTACTTTCGAGCGCGCATAAGCCGTCAGCGGATTGAGCGCATCGTCTTCCTTGCGCGGGCCGCCTTCGGCAAACCCGTACATGCTGCAGCTCGAGGCGAAGACAAACCGTGTTACACCCGCTTCCCTGGCAAGTCTGGCAAGATTCGCGCTTGACTCGTCGTTGATGTCTTTCGTCACTTTCTCGAAGGAGTTGCCCATCGGATCGTTGGAAATCGCCGCCAGGTGCACTACCGCATCCACGCCTTTGAGGATCCCGGGATGCATATCGCGCATGTCGCCGAAATACTGCTGGTCGATGCGGGTCTCCGGCAATGCCGCGGCTCCGGTCAGGCAGTGTGCGAAATAGCCTGTGTCATAGCCGATCAGGGCGGCATCGGGATAGGCGCGCCGCAGCTGATCGGCAACGCACGGCCCGATGTAACCCATGTTTCCGGTAATAAGAATTTTCACATGTCCTCCGTTAATTCAGTTTTGCGCCAATCGCGTCACACACATAACGTGAGAAAGGCAGGCAACAGGTAAACCCCGGAGACACTGCATTCAGAATATGGAATGATCGCCGGTCACCTTCGAATACGAAATCCATTTCAAGCTTTCTGGTCTTGGTGTTGAGCAATTGCGCCCGGATTCCGGGTTTGCCCCACTGCTGGTAGTGCTCACGGTGAACACCCCGGGCGAGTGCTGCCGCGAGCGACACCATGCGCGCACGGGAGTACTTGCGGAGCTCTTGCCGGGCGAGCCGCACGAAATCGAAACCCGACGACACCAACAGACCCATCTGACGCAGCATGATCTCACCACACTCCGCTGCCTGGAAATTATCCAAGCCGCGGTACTGCTCGCGCCAGAGCGCCGGGATCGCAGTCGGTCCGATCTTCACGTGGCCATCGGCCGCCACCGTGAAGTGCACACCGAGAAACGGATGACGCAGGTCCGGGACAGGGTAGATGTGGGCACGGATCGAACCGGGCGGTTCCTTGGAATAGAGGTACAGTCCTTTGAAAGGCAGGATGCGGTAATGCTCGGAGAATCCAAAACCTAGCGCAACGTGATCGGCGTAGAGGCCGGCGGCGTTGACGACGTAGCCTGCCCGGAATATGCCGGCGGTGGTGCGCACCCCGTCATTCGTGCGGCTCAGGTAGCCGGCACCGTAGTGAATTGCGACGGACTCATTGCGCGCCTCTGCCTCCATACTGCGAACCACTGCGACCGGATCGACCGAGGAGGTGGTTGGCGAGAAGATAGCGCGTCCGCATGTAACCGCGCGCGGTTCGATCTCCCGTGCCGTACGCTCATCTATCTCATCCAGCGACACATTGTTCGCGCGCCCACGCCGAAGCAACTCATCGAGGAAAGGATGCTCCGCCTCAGACTGCACCACCACGAGCTTTCCACACCGGTTCAAAGGAATATCATGCGCTTCGCAGTACTGCGTGAGTTCGGCATTGCCGTCGCGGGTGAACCGGGCCTTGAGACTGTCGGCGGTATAGTAGAACCCGGCATGCAATACGCCACTGTTGCGACCGCTCGCATGCTGGGCGAAACCGTGTTCT
>DATICK010000223.1:0-5523 GCA_035456865.1 Sulfuricaulis sp. | reverse complement strand
AAACAGCTTGTCGCCGGGCGACAAGATCCTGATGTTTGAAACCGGCCACTTCGCCATGCTATGGCAACGCATGGCGAAGAACCTCGGCCTCGACGCCGAGGTCGTTCCCGGCGACTGGCGCCACGGCGTGGACCCGGCGCAGGTGGAAAGCCGCCTCGCCGCCGACCACAAGCATGGAATCAAGGCAGTGGCCGTGGTGCACAACGAAACATCAACCGGTGTCACCAGCCGCATCGCCGCCATCCGCCGGGCGATTGATCGTGCCGGTCATCCAGCCCTGTTCATGGTCGACACCATCTCCTCGCTCGCGTCGATCGATTACCGGCACGACGAATGGGGCGTGGACGTGACGGTGGCGGGATCGCAGAAGGGTCTGATGCTGCCACCGGGCATCGCCTTCAACGCGATCGGTCCCAAGGCGCGCGCCGCCGCCAAGTCAGCACGCTTCCCCAAGTCCTACTGGAACTGGGAAGAGATGATCGCCGCCAACAAATCCGGATTCTTCCCCTACACCCCCGCCACCAATCTGCTCTACGGCTTGCGCGAGGCGATCCACATGTTGCTGGAGGAAAGGCTGGATAACGTGTTCGCGCGGCACGCTCGGCTGGCGGAGGCGACACGGCGCGCGGCGCGCGCCTGGGGTCTCGACATCCTGTGTCTCGATCCGGAGGAATACAGCAACACCCTGACGGCACTGGTGATGCCGGAGGGGCACGACTCGGACAGCCTGCGCAAATTGATTCTGGGGCGATTCAATATGTCGCTGGGCACCGGCCTCGGGAAGATGCAGGGGCGGATTTTCCGCATCGGGCACCTCGGCGATTTCAACGAGCTGATGCTGGCCGGAACCCTGTGTGGCGTCGAGATGGGTCTGTCAGCCGCCGGCGTGCCGCACAGACACGGCGGTGTTCTCGCCGCACTCGATTATCTTGCCTCGGGAGGACAAACCCAGGCCGCCACCCGGGCGGCGGCCAAAACCGGCTGACAGAAACGAAAACGATAAACCGATATGGCATTATTTCTAAGGTCATCATCAAGGAGGAGAAAAACCATGAAGCACTTCAAGCTGATCGTTGCAATGCTGTTCGTCGGATGTCTCTTCACCGCTCCTGTCCGGGCGGAACAGATGGAACTGAAACTCGGTCACGTCGGTGGACCGGGGTCGCTGTTTGAGTTGTCATGCGAGGAGTTCGCCAAGCGCGCCAATGCCAAGCTCGGCGACAAGGCCAAGGTCGTGGTTTACGGCTCGAGCCAGCTCGGCGGCGACAAGGAGATGGTGCAGAAGCTCAAGCTCGGCACACTCGACATGGCGCTGCCCTCTACCGTCATGTCCTCGGAGAACGACCTGTTCGGGCTGTTCGAGATGCCGTACCTGGTCAAGGACCGCGCGCACATGGGGCGCATCGAGAACAAAATCTTCTGGACCAAGCTCGCGCCCACGGTCGAACCGAAGGGTCTGAAGATCCTGGCCGTTTGGGAGAACGGCTATCGCAACATCACCAACAGCAAACGTCCGATCAAGATACCGGCTGACCTGCAGGGCATCAAGCTGCGCATCCCGGAGGGCAAATGGCGGCTCAAGATGTTCCAGGCCTACGGCGCCAATCCGAGCCCGATGAAACTGTCGGAGGTGTTCACCGCGCTGCAGACCGGCGTGATGGACGGCCAGGAAAATCCGCTGACCCAGATCTACAGTTCGAAATTCCAGGAAGTGCAGAAATACCTCTCTCTCACCGGCCACGTGTACACCCCGGCCTATCTCACCTACAGCAAGGCGAAATGGGACAGCCTGCCGAAGGACGTGCGCGACATCCTCGAAAAGACCGCCAAGGAGACGCAGGCATACGTCTACGCCACCGCGCAGAAGCTGGATGACGAGCTGCTGACCAAGATGAAAGCCGCCGGCATGCAGGTGAACGAGGTCGACAAGAACGCCTTCATCAAGGCCAGCACGACCACGTACGATGAGTTCGGCCAGGAAGTCCCCGGCGCCAAGGAGCTGATCGACACCGCGCTGGCACTCGGCAAGTAACGGCGTACATGTTACCGCCCCGTAACCGCGGGGCGGTATTGTTTGGTTTTACTCCTGACGCGAGGAACTGAAATGCTGTCGCGCCTGCGTACCTGGTACGAACGCCTGCTCGAACTCATCGTGATTGTCTTGATGATCACCTTGGCCGCGGAGGTGACGGTGGGGGTGATCTACCGCACCTTTGGCCAGGCGCTTTCCTGGTATGACGAAATCGCCTCGGTTCTGCTGGCCTGGGTGACCTACTATGGCGCCGCGCTCGCCGCGCTCAAGCGCGCGCACATCGGCGTACCAGGGCTGGTACAGGCGCTGCCGCGGCACTTCCGCCTGCCGCTCGTGCTTCTCGCCGAGGCCCTGGTATTTGCGTTCTTTCTGCTGCTGGCGTGGGTCGGATGGCGGGTGATGGATATGCTCGCCACCGATTTTCTGATCAGCCTGCCGGATGTTTCCAGCAAGTACACCCAGTCGGTGATTCCGATCGGCGCGGTGCTGTTCATTATCGCCCAGGCACTCAACCTGCCGGTAACGCTGCGCGCGGCCAGAGTCGGGCATATCAAGCATCAGGCCGAGGCCGAGGAGCTAAACCAGTAATGACCATCCTGCTCCTGTTCGCCTGCGTTCTCGCACTGGTCATAATCAACGTGCCGATCGCGGTCGCGCTCGGGGTCGTCGCCGTGGTGGCGATCGTCGTGAGCCATGGCGTGGACTCGCTGCCCAACGTCGCGCTGACCATGTACAACGGCGCCACCAACTTCCCGCTACTCGCGATCCCGCTTTTCATCCTGGCCGGGGCGATCATGAACGCCTGCGGCATCTCGCGCCGCCTGATCGCTTTCGCCTCGGCGGTGCTGGGATTCATCCGCGGCGGCCTGTCCATGGTGAGCATCGGCGCCTCCATGTTTTTCGCCGAGATCTCCGGATCGGCCGTGGCCGATGTCGCGGCACTGGGCTCCATATTGATCCCGGCGATGAAGAAAAAAGGCTACCCCAAGGCCTTCGCCGCCGCCGTCATGTCGTCGGCGGCAACGCTGGCAGTCATCATCCCGCCCTCGATTCCGATGATTCTTTACGCCGTCATGGCCGATACCTCGGTGGTACAGCTATTCGTGGCCGGGATTGTCCCGGGCATTCTCGGCGGACTCGGCCTGATGGGCGTGGCCTACTGGTTTGCGCGACGCAATAACTATCCGGTCGAGGAAGTCTTCCGGCTGTCAAAAGTGTGGGCCACATTCAAGGATGCGTCCTGGGCGTTCCTGCTGCCGTTCATCATTCTTGGCAGCATCTTCACCGGCGTCGTAACCGCCACCGAAGGCGCGGCGCTTGCGGTCGTCGCCGCGCTATTCATAGGGTTCGTTATCTATCGCGAACTCGATTGGAAGCATCTCAAGGGGGCGATCATCGAAGGCGGCGTGCAGACTGCCGTGGTCATGCTATTGGTCGCCACCTCGTCGCTGCTCGGCGTGTACCTGACCGAGGTGCAGTTGCCGCAACAGCTGGCCGCCTCCGTAAGCGAATTCACCAGTAATAAGTATGTCGTGCTGTTGCTGCTAAACGTCTTGTTTCTGCTGCTCGGCATGTTCCTGCACTCGGCGGCGGCCATCATCCTGGTCGTGCCCGTGGTGCTGCCGCTGATCAAGACCGTCGGCATCGACCCGGTCCACTTCGGCCTGATCGTCACCCTCAACCTCGGCATCGGCCAGCAGACGCCGCCGGTGGCGAGCGTGCTGATGGTCGCCTGTTCCATCGCCAAGGCCGACATCTGGGAAGTCACCAAGACCAACACCTATTTCATCGGCGTGCTGCTGGCCGTGCTGTTGATGATCACCTATATCCCCGTCACCGGCCTGGGGCTGGTGGAATTATTCTACCGCTGAGCCGGGTGGACCCAGGAGCCAATATGACCGAAGTCATCGAACTGCAACGCGAAGGCGATATCGCCACCGTCATTCTCAACCGCCCGGAGAAACTGAACGCGCTCACCAAACCGATGTGGAAACGGCTCGGTGAAGTCATGCGCAACCTGTCCGCCGACGACAGTTTGCGCTGCCTGGTGCTGCGTGGCGCGGGGGAGAAATCGTTCGCCCCCGGCAACGATATCTCCGAATTCGCCAACACCCGCTCCAACTCCGCACAGGCAAGGGAATACGGCATGGTGCATCATGAAGCGCTGGCCGCGCTCGATGAATGCCGCCACCCGATGGTGGCGCTCATCCACGGCATCTGTGTCGGCGGCGGGCTCGAGATCGCCGCACTGTGCGACCTGCGCATCTGCGGCGTGTCGAGCCGCTTCGGCGTCCCCATCAACCGCCTCGGGTTGTCCATGGGCCTGCGCGAGATGCGCGGTCTGCTGACGCTGGCGGGCAAGGCGGTGACGCTCGAGATCCTGCTCGAGGGCCGCGTGTTCGGCGCCGAGGAGGCACTGCAAAAGGGCTTGGTTACGCGCGTGATGCCGGATGACAAGGTCGAGGAAGAAGCCTACGCCACCGCGCGGCGCATCGGCGACGGCGCCCCGCTGGTAGCGCGCTGGCACAAGAAATTCATGCGTCGCCTGCATGACCCGGCGCCGCTCACGCCGGTCGAACTCGACGAAGGTTACGCCTGCTACGACACCGAGGATTTCCGCACCGGTTATCAGGCGTTCCTGGCCAAGATTAAACCCGGTTTCAAGGGGCGCTAATCATGGCCGCACACGGACCGCTCGCCGGCCTCAAGGTCATCGAACTCGCGCACATCATGGCCGGTCCTATCTGCGGACTTATGCTCGCCGACATGGGGGCGAATGTGATCAAAGTCGAAAAGGTCCCCGATGGCGACGACACGCGCCGCATGGTGCCGCCGACGGTGGACGGCGAGTCGGCCGCGTTCATGATCCTCAACCGCAACAAACGCGGCGTCTCACTCAATCTGAAAAGTCCCGGTGGCAAGGCTGTGCTCGAAAAAATGCTCGTCATCGCCGACGTGGTGATCGAGAACTACCGCCCCGGCACCATGGAGCGCTTCGGCCTTGGCTACGAAACGCTGCACAAGATGAATCCCGCACTCATCTACTGCCAGGTCACCGGCTTCGGCCGCACCGGCCCGTACGCCAACCGCGCCGGTTTCGATCTCATCGCGCAGGGTCTCTCCGGCATCATGAGCGTCACCGGCGAAGGTGCCGGACGCCAGCCGGTCAAGGCCGGTCCGCCGATCACCGACATCAGCGCCGGCATTCTCGCCACCATGGGTGTGCTCGCGGCCTACGTGCACCGGCTCAAAACCGGCGAAGGACAGCTGGTGGACACCTCGCTGCTCGAGGCCGGCGTCACCACGACGTACTGGCAGTCGGCCATCTGCCTGGCCACCGGCCAGTCGCCTGGCGCGATCGGCTCGGCCCATCCCCTGAGCGCGCCGTACCAGGCGATCCAGACACAGGACGGCTGGATCAACATCGGCGCCGCCAACCAGGCAAACTGGAAACGGCTCGTCGAGGTGATCGGGAAACCGGAGCTCGCCGG
>DATICK010000222.1:0-6050 GCA_035456865.1 Sulfuricaulis sp. | reverse complement strand
ACTTCGATCGAGGCGGTCGGGGGGCCGCCGGTCCAGATCTTGAGCTTCTGCCCGAGACGCAGCACATCACCCATTTGCATGAGGTTCCACTTCGCGAGCTGGGCTGCCATCACGTTGTAGCGGCGGGCGATGCTCGACAAGGTCTCGCCGCGGCGCACGCGATGAATGACCGGCTCGCCACGGGCGGCGCGCGAGGACGAGGCGCGGAAGGCGGTGCGAATCACTTCCGGCTTCAACGGACGGGCGGAAATCGGGATCAGCAGGTCCTGACCGCTGTGCAACAGGTTGCTGCGCAAGTTGTTGGCGGTGCGAAGCGTCTCGACGTTGAGCCCGTAGCGACGGCTGATCTGGTGCAATGTTTCTCCGCGTTTGACCGAATGATGTTGCCACTGGACCCTTTCGTCTTCCGGCAGACTGTTCAGCCCCGCGATCAGAGCATCTTTCTTGTCGGCCGGCACCAGCAACTGGTGCGGGCCGTTAGGATCGGTGGCCCAGCGCGTGTAGCCGGGGTTGATGTCATGGAGGTCGTCCACCGGCATGTCTACCAGTTTGGCTACCACGCCGAGATCGATCTGCGAGCCGGTTTCGACGCGCGTAAAATAGGGTTCGTTTGGAATGCTCGCCAGCTTCACGCCGTACTTGTCCGGGTTAGCGACGATGGCGACCATGGCCATGAGCTTCGGTACGTAATGTTGCGTCTCGCGCTTGAGCTTGAGGTACTGGTAATCCGTGGATTTTCCCTTGCGCTCGTTGTATTTCATCATGCGCGCGACCTTGCCTTCGCCCGCGTTGTAGGCGGCGAGCGCGAGGTGCCAGTCACCGTCGAAATCGTTGTAGAGTTTCTCGAGATAATCCAGCGCCGCCTGCGTGGAGGCCTGCACGTCACGGCGGCCGTCGTACCACCAGTTGGCCTTCAGACCGTACAACCGGCCGGTGCCCGGCATGAACTGCCACAGTCCGACAGCGCGGGCGCGGGAGTAGGCGTGCGGCTTGTAGGCGCTCTCGATCGCAGGCAGCAGGGCGATTTCCATCGGCATGCCGCGTTTTTCGACTTCGTCGGCGATGTAATAGAGGTACAGCCGCGCGCGATCCATCATGCGTTGCATGTATTCGGGGTTATTCACGAACCATTGGATTTCTTTATCGACCTGGGGGCTGTCGAGCGGTTTCATGGTGAAACCTTTGCGCAGCCTGGCCCAGATGTCGGATGAGTCGTTATTGGCGATGTCAGGTGTCGTCTCGAGAGGTTTTTCGCTCTCGGACAGGGCGGTTGCCGGAGGAGGGGATTTGAATTTAATGTCGCTCAGAGCCAATATGTCGCCCGCAGCCGACGCGTCCTGGGCCGGGGTCGGTTCAGGGGCTTTCTTGGCGGTCTCGGGGGGGCTTGTCGCGCATCCTGCCAGGGACAGAAGCACAACGACAGGCAGGACCTGTTTCTTGATTTTTTGCCAATGCATGTGAACAAATAGTAGGGTGAAGATGATGGAGCGTCAACCTGTTGAGTAATATTATTTAAGTAAATTCAATGATCTTTCATTTGTCCAGAGAATTTTGACGGATGTGAATTTTGCTGCCGAGAGGGGTAAAAAATCCTACCGCTCATCCCCTGAAACCGTCCTTCCATCGCCGTACCGCCGCGAACACATCCACCGCGGCACCGAGTGTGCGCCCGGTCTGTTTTTCGGCCGCCGCGCGCACCGTCGCTTGCTCTGATCGCAGGAACGGGTTGATGCGCCGCTCCAGACCGATAGTCGAGGGCAGGGTGGGCAGATTCCGTTCGCGCTGCACGCGCGCCCAGTCGCGATGCGCGCGCATGTCGACGTTGTCCGGTTCGACCTTCAGCGCAAAGCGCAGGTTGGCCTCGGTGTATTCGTGCCCGCAGTACATCTTGGTTGCTTCCGGCAGGGCACTGAACTTGGAAAGCGAGGCGAGCATCTGTTCCGCGGTCCCTTCGAACAAGCGCCCACAGCCGGCCGAGAACATGGTGTCGCCGCAGAACAACATGCCCGCGCCGTGGTAGGCGATGTGGCCGGCGGTGTGGCCGGGGACGTCGATCACGTCGAACGTCAGGTCGAGTTCGGGAAGATCGACGCGATCGCCTTCCTTGAGCCTGTGCGTGACGGCCGGGATGCGCTCGCGAGCCGGGCCGTACACCGGGACAGTATAGTGTTTGAGTATGTCCTCCACCCCGCCCACATGATCGCCGTGATGGTGGGTGCAGAGGATAGCCGCGGGCTTCATGCGCTGTTTTTCCAGCGCCGCCAGCACCGGGCCGGCGTCGCCGGGATCGACGATGGCCACGCGGTCCGGGGATTTCCCGCGGATCAGCCAGATATAGTTGTCCTCGAAAGCGCAGGCGTGTAAAACATCGGTCATGGATCCAGTTTGAGAGCCCGCAGGGAGAACGTCAATGAGCCAGGCAAATTCCTGTACCGCGCAATGGCGCCAGCTGCGCGAGTGGTTCGATTCTCCGCTCGGACGCTCGCTGCAAGGCATGGAGGCGCATCATATCCGCGCCGTGTTGCCCAATCTTTATGGCACGGTGGCCGCCCAGCTCGGCCAGATCGGCCAGCTCAACCTGATGGATGCCTGCATCGCCCCCACGCGCATTCTGCTCGATCATCACGCCGGTCCGGACGGCTGCGTGGTGCGCGGACTGCCTGAGGCGCTGCCGCTCGACACCAAGAGCGCCGATGTCCTGATCCTGCCGCACACGCTCGATTTCTGCGACGACCCGCATCAGGTCCTGCGCGAGGTCAGTCGCGTGTTGCGCCCCGAAGGCCATGTCGTGATTCTCGGCTTCAACCCGATGAGCCTGTGGGGCTTCCGCCGGCTCGTCGCGCGTCGCCCGCGCGTGGCGCCGTGGTGCGGAAAATTTTTCCGCCTGTCGCGCATCAAGGACTGGCTCGCGCTGCTTGACTTCGAGACCACGCACGGCACGATGCTCTATTATCGTCCGCCGTTGCGCAACGAAGGCTTTATGCATCGGTTGCACTTCCTCGACAGGATGGGCGACCGCTGGTGGCCAATGATGGCGGGGGCGTATCTCGTCGTCGCGAAGAAGCGCGTGCTCGGCGTCACGCCGCTGCCGCTCAGCTGGAAAGCCAAGCGCGCCGTCGCCCGTGCCGCCGCGCAACCCGCGGCGCGCGGTATCGTGCTTCCGTTTCATCACCGGCGTGTGAAACGTCTTGGATAAAGTCACGATCTTCACCGACGGGGCCTGCCGCGGCAACCCCGGTCCCGGCGGCTGGGGCGCGATTCTGTTCAAGGACGATCACGAGAAGGAACTCTACGGCGCCGAGCGCGAGACCACCAACAACCGCATGGAACTCATGGCCGCGATCCAGGCGCTCGAAGCGCTCAAGCGCCCGTGCGAGGTCACGCTCACGACTGATTCCCAGTACGTGAAAAAAGGCATCACCGAATGGCTCGCCAGCTGGAAACGCCGCGGCTGGAAAACCGCGGACAAGAAACCGGTGAAGAACCAGGATTTGTGGCAACGCCTTGACGAAGCCGCGCACAAGCACAAGATTCACTGGAAGTGGACCAAGGGGCATAGCGGGCACGAGGAGAATGAGCGCGCCGATCAGCTGGCGAATCGGGCGATTGAGGAGATGTTAGCTTGATGGGCTGTTGTCGCCGCGACGGCGGGGTGAGGCGGAGTATTCGTGAACACACTTAACGTGTGTTCACGCTGCCGAACGGGTGCAACGGGTTTTGTTTGCACCCCGGGCAGTAACAGGCTTTAAAGGGTATCGCGCGCCTTGCGCGCGATCTCAAAACCTAATTGCGGGCGGAGCCACGCGCAATTAGCTTTTCATCATCGCCGAAGGCGATACAAATTAGTAGAATGCGCAAAAGGAGAGCACATTGCGCCAGATAATTCTTGATACTGAAACCACCGGCCTCGAACCTTCCGAGGGCCACCGGATCATTGAAATCGGCTGCGTGGAGCTGATCAACCGGCGGGCGAGCAATAACCGCTACCAGCAATACATCAATCCCGGGCGCGAGATCGACCCCGGCGCGATGGAGGTGCACGGCATCACAAACGAGATGCTGGCGGACAAGCCGAAGTTCGCCGACATCGTGAAAGACCTGCTCGAATTCATCAAGGGCGCGGAGCTGATCATCCACAACGCGCCGTTCGATATCGGCTTCCTTAATAATGAGCTGTCCGTGATGGCGAACGGAAAGGCGCCGTCGCGCGTCGAGGATTTCTGCACGGTGGTGGATACCCTCAAGCTCGCGCGCGGCATGCATCCGGGACAGAAGAACGACCTCGATTCGCTGTGCCGGCGCTACAACGTGGACAACTCGCACCGCACGCTGCACGGCGCGCTGCTCGACGCCGAGATTCTGGCGGACGTGTACCTCGCCATGACCGGCGGCCAGACCGGTTTGTTCGAAGATACCCACAGCCATCTGAAAAACGCCACGGCCACCAACGTCGTCGCGCCTTCGGACATCCGCCGCCTCGATCCGAACCGTCCGAAGCTGCCGGTGATTCCGGCGAGCGCCGAGGAACTTGCCGCGCATCAGGCGTGGCTGGAGGAGCTCGACAAGAAAAGCGGCGGGAAGTGCGTGTGGAAAAAAATCGAGTTCGCTTCGCAGTGAAGAAAGCATTTGTAGGGCGGGCATTGCCCGCCCTACATCGAATTGTTCAGACCTTCCCTAGTTAACCAGCTTTTTCCCCTTGAAAGTCAGACTCGTGCCGGGCTGCATGACCCGGGCGCGGATGACCAGCTTGCGGAGTTTCTCCGCGAAACCCTTGGCGTCCGGCGTCAGCACCGGAAACGTGCCGTAATGCTGGGGAACCACAACCTTGGCGTGCACCGCCTTGGCGGCGCGCGCCGCCATCGCCGGCTCCATGCCGAAATGGCCGCCGATGTTGAGCAGCGCGACGTCTATCTTTTGTTCGCCGATCAGCGTCATGTCGTTGAAGTAGGCGGTATCGCCGCTGTGATAAATGGTCGGTCCGTTCTTGATCTTGATCACGAATCCCGCCGGGTTGCCGCCGTAGGCGACCTCCGGTTCCTTCTCGCCCGCAAGCGGATTGCCCATGCCGCTGGAGTGGATCGCCGGCACCATGTCGACCGTAACTTCGCTGTCGGCGATGGTGATTTCCCCGCCGATGTTCATCAGTGTGTCGAAGCCCATCTGCTCTTTGGGATAGCCCAGCAGTTTAGCCATGTTGCTGCCCAGCTCATAGTTCGTGACCAGTCGCGCGCCGGTTTTCTTGGCGATCTCCACCGAGTCGCCGACATGATCGAAGTGCCCGTGAGTGATCAGGATGTAATCCACCTTGGTAATGGCGGTCAGCGGGTCTTTGCCGTTCTTGGCGTTGGGATTCATCGGGTTCTTGAGCCATGGGTCGACCATCAGCACTTTGCCTTTCGGAGTGACGATCTCGAAGGCGGCATGCCCGTGCCAGGTGAGGGTGGTGTCGGCCGACCAGGCGGCGCCGCCGAGGGTGAGCAGCAGCAGGGCTGCCGCGATCCGGATGAATGATTTTTTCATATTGCGCTCCTTTTTATTTGAGTGTGTTCCGTGTGCCTGGAAACGCCGGTAACGTCTCACGACGAACCGGGCGTGTCTCCGTCATGACAGCTTAAACCAGATGCCCCCGCCTTGATCAAGAGCCGTCACGTGCCGGGAGTAATGTTTTATCCGGATTTGGACTTGACAAGCTGACAAGCGCGCCACTTCGTGCTATTGACCCGTCACGATAATCTTTGGATGAAGCTAGCCAGATACGTACTGCGTGCCATTCGGGATGACACAGTGTGTGCCGGGTCAATAGCGAAAATCATTAAGATTCCCGATTATTGCGGCGGCTTGACGGCAGTGATTCGGAACATGAGAATAACCACTCAATGGCAAGTTTATGTAGATTCACACCGCCGCAATAATCTGCACGCTCCATGCCGCCCCCGGTTGTTTCCGTCTCCCGCATCAGCAAGCATTTCGACAGCGTCATTGCCGTCGATGACATCAGCTTTGACGTCGCCCTGCGTTCCACCACCGCGCTGCTCGGCGGCAACGGCGCC
>DATICK010000221.1:0-9635 GCA_035456865.1 Sulfuricaulis sp. | reverse complement strand
GAAACCGAGGAGATTGATATGCAAGTGGAATCGCCTGAGCGCCATCCAGTATTCAGGCCAAAACATGGCAACGAGAATCGCGATCAATCCCAGCAGCAGGCAGGCGAGGGCCCAGCGATACCAATTCAGCCCGGGATGCGGACGACCGAGCATGATGCGGACGCGGTACCACATCCATACGAGCAAAGCACTGGCCGCAACCATAGCCAGTCCAGCCGGGATGGGAAGCAGGTCGCGGCGCCAGAGAAGCCCTGTGGACGCGAGAGTCCCGGCGATCAAGGCCAGCGGGGGTACCATCAATACCAGCCATCCCGCGGTGCGGCTGTGCGTAAGGACCGGCGTGAAATAAATCATGGCCCCCATGATGAGCGGCATGATGCCGATCGCCATAATGAGATGAACAAACGATGGCTCGCCTTGCGGGAGATAATGCCGCAAAACCATGGCGGCAAGAAAGGCGCTGACCGCCACGGTCGCCAGGCCTGTCATTGTGCGGGCAACCGGATTCGGTGAACCGTCGGTGCTGTTGGGCTTCATATCGGTAAAACGACCGTCCAGCCTATCGTGTCGGTTCCGGCTTCCAGTTTTCGATGCGGACCGGCAGTTTGTAATCGTAACTGAGATAACTGGCGCCGATCATAAGTGCAAGCCACAATCCGCAGGTGATGGCTATCACTAGCTTCCAGTTGACTCGCTTCATGCAAGGGACGCCTGCTACTCGTCCGTGACGCAACCTTCGGAGGCGTTTTTCACGCTCCTGATGTATTTGTACAACGTGCCGCGAGTGGCTTTGTAGGGGGGCATCTTCCACGCCGTCTTGCGCTTGGTCATTTCGACATCGCTCACGGCGACACTCAGTTCGTTCTTCGCGGCATCCATGGTGATCACGTCGCCATCGCGCAGCAACGCGATGGGCCCGCCTTCCTGCGCTTCAGGCACCACGTGGCCGATGATGAAACCGTGCGAGCCGCCGGAGAAACGGCCGTCGGTGATCAGCGCGACATCTTTTCCCAAACCCGCTCCCATGATCGCGGATGTTGGCGTCAGCATCTCGGGCATGCCCGGACCGCCTTTCGGGCCTTCGTAACGGATGATGACAACGTCGCCCTTCTTGATCTCGCCGCGCTCGAGGCCCTTCAACATGTCCTCCTCGCAATCGTATACGCGCGCCGGCCCCGAAAAGCGCAAGCCTTCCTTGCCGGTGATCTTGGCGACCGAGCCGCCGGGCGCGAGATTGCCCTTCAGAATCTGGATGTGTCCGGTCGGCTTGATTGGCCTTTCGAGCGGCATGAACACGTTCTGTCCCGCCTTGAGGCCCGGGAGCGCGGCAAGATTCTCGGCGATCGTCTTGCTGGTGACGGTGAGGCAGTCGCCGTCAATGAAATCCTTCTCGAGCAGATATTTCATCACCGCCGGAGTGCCACCGACATTGTGCAGGTCTTCCATTACGTACTTCCCGGAAGGCTTGAGATCAGCCAGGAACGGCACGCGGTTGCTCACCGTCTGAAAATCCTCAATAGTCAGCGGCACGCCCACGGCGCGCGCCATGGCAATGAGATGAAGTACGGCATTAGTTGAGCCCCCGAGCGCCATCACGATCACCATGGCGTTTTCGAAGGCCCGGCGCGTCATGATGTCGCGCGGCTTGATGTCCTTTTCCAGCAGAGTGCGGATGGCCTTGCCGGAATTCAGGCATTCTTCGAGCTTGCCCGGTTCCACTGCGGGCATTGAAGAACTGTACGGCAGCGACATGCCCAGTGCCTCGATCGCGCTTGCCATGGTGTTCGCGGTATACATCCCGCCGCAGGCGCCCGCACCGGGGCAAGCATGCTCAACGATGTCTTCGCGCATCGCTTCGTCGATCTTGCCCGCGATGGTCGCACCATAGCTCTGGAACGCCGAAACGATGTCGAGCGTCTCACCCTTCTTGCTGTGGCCCGGCTTGATGGTGCCGCCGTAAACCATGATCGCCGGACGGTTCAGCCGGCCCATGGCAATGAGACAACCGGGCATGTTCTTGTCACACCCCGGCAACGCGATCAACGCGTCGTACCACTGCGCCGCCACCACGGTCTCGATCGAATCGGCGATGATGTCGCGTGATTGCAGGGAATACGACATTCCCTCCGTGCCCATGGAAATGCCGTCGGACACGCCGATGGTGTTGAAGCGCAGGCCCACGAGTCCGGCCGCCAGCACGCCTTCCTTCACCTTCAAGGCCAGGTCGTTGAGATGCATATTGCAGGTGTTGCCTTCCCACCAGTTGGAAACAATGCCGACCTCGGCCTTGTTCATGTCCTCGCGAGTCAGGCCGGCGCCATAGAGCATCGCCTGGGACGCCCCCTGGGATTTTGGTTGCGTGATACGGGAACTGTAACGGTTCATCTTCGTGGCCATGGATGACTCCAGAATAAATTCAAGACTCTCTGTGCGATTAATCCCGTCCTCGCCGCGTCGGAATCGGTGCTGAGGCAAGAGGCGCGATTTTACCGTAGAGACAGGGAAACCACCGAGAAAAAAATCGGACGACAGCATATCGCTGCACGCGCAAACGGGTGCAGGCACTGGCACGGCGGGAAACTTTAGGTCAGACGCCCAACGCCCGGGCCGCCCGGTTCACGTCCTTCTGCTTCACCCACAGGATAGCGCCGAAACGACCGGCGCCGGCGCAGACCGCATCCACGGCGGTGACGTTAATCTTGGCCGTGGCCAGTTTCGAAGTGATCTTGGCGATGGCGCCGCGCTGGTCCGTGCCTTGGATAAGAAATGCGGTCTTCCGGTCTCGCAGCCGCAGTTTCATGCCACGCGCCACCGCCAGAAACGTGGCGGGGTTGGCGGGAATGAAATCCATCTGCGCGCGCCGTCCGCTGGGAAAGCCGGTGAATGCCAGCAGATTGATTCCGGCCTTTGCCAGTCCTGCCAGAATCCGGCCTGCCTCGCCCACCCGGTTGGGGACTTGCATTGCGAAATAACTGACCTTCTGTGCTCTGGCCATATTCATCCTCCTGATGTCATGTCCAATGGCGGATGCCGGTATCATCATATCCCAGCGCCAGCGCCGCCAACAGCATCCTGCGCAGTGGACACAACCGGCGCGCTTGGCTTAACGATGTGCGCTGGCGGGGCTTTGACAAACGAACATGGGCCCCACGGCGGTAATTCAACCCGGGCACCATGCGTTTCCCGGTCAAGGAACGAATGGGTTATGATGGCGCCACGTATATGGCCTCCTGCGCCTGGTATAGATTGCTGCGCCCGCTGCTCTTCCGGCTCCCCGCCGAAACCAGTCACCAACTGATGTTATCGCTGCTTGGTATTTTCTACCGCGTGCCCGGAGCGGGCGCCATCATACGAACTTTGTTCGTCCGCCGCCTGCCGGCGCTGCCGGTCAGTGTTATGGGGCTGCGCTTTTCCAACCCGGTAGGGCTGGCAGCGGGCATGGACAAAAACGCCGAACACATCAGATCCCTTTCCGATTTCGGCTTCGGGTTTCTCGAGGTCGGCACGGTCACGCCACGGCCGCAACCCGGCAATCCGAGTCCGCGGATGTTTCGCCTTGCACGCCACGCGGCCATCGTCAACCGCATGGGCTTCAACAACGTCGGCGTGTACCGCCTGATCACCAATCTCGTAGCGCAGGGAAAACCCTGTCCGATTGGCATCAATATCGGTAAGAACCGCGACACGCCCGTGGAGCGGGCCGTTGAAGATTATCTCTCCGCGCTGCAAGCGGTGTATGGGCATGCCGATTACGTCGCGGTGAATATCTCGTCGCCGAATACCGCGGGCCTGCGCGACCTCCAGAACGAGGAAAATCTCGACTCCCTGCTGCGCGCGCTCAAGGCCGAACAGGCATCACTCGCCGAAAAACACGGACGCTACGTGCCCATCGCGCTCAAGATCGCGCCCGATCTGGACGACACGCAGATCGCCGCGATTGCCGGCCGGGTGCTGGAGCACAAGTTCGATGCGGTGATCGCCACCAACACCACCGTTACCCGGCCCGGCCTCGCGGAGGAACCTCTGGCCGCCCAGACCGGCGGCCTGAGCGGGCGGCCGCTCAAACCGCTTTCCACGGAGATCATCCACAAGTTGTACGCGCAATTGCAGGGGAATGTGCCGATCATTGGTGTCGGCGGCATCGAGAATGCCGACGATGCCTGGGAGAAACTGGTGGCCGGCGCCGACCTGATCCAGATTTACACCGGATTTATTTACGAAGGGCCCTGCATCGTGCGGGAGATCGTGCGCGGTCTCACCGAGCATACGACTGCCGCGGGCTGTCATGATCTGGCCGAGGCCGTCGCGCGCGCGAGAATCACCGCGCGGGCCGGTCGCGTCAGTGATTGACGGAAAGTTCTAGCCGTTGACCACGACGCGGTTCCGCCCCCCGCCCTTGGCGCGGTACAGCGCCTCGTCGGCGCGGTTGATCAGGTCCCGACTTCCACGCATTTCATGATTGAAGCAGGCGACTCCGATACTCACCGTCACTTTCCGCGGGGAATCCGTCTGAACATCCGGAGACAGCAACGAGGCGGCCTGGATTTCAACGCGTAACCGTTCGGCCAGCGTTTCCGCTGTGTTGATCATTGTATTGGGCGCTATGACCAGGATTTCCTCGCCGCCATAGCGCGCCACGATGTCTGCTTCCCTGACCGTGTGCGCGGACAGCTTGGCCACGCGGTGCAATACCAGATCCCCCTCCAGGTGCCCGTAGGTATCGTTGATGCTTTTGAAATGATCGATATCTATCATCAATATGGAAAGCGGTAGATCGTAGCGACGCGCCATCGCGATTTCGTCAACCAGGCGGCGCTCCAGGTAGCGCCGGTTGAAGACGCCCGTGAGCGGATCAGTGATGTTTTCCTGTTCGAGCAGCACCAGGCGGCGGATATCCACGGTGGTTCGCAATGACAGGTAACTGACCAGCCAGACGAACCAGCCGCCAAGGAAAAACATGGCCGGTACCATGAGGTCGCTGGTTGACATGTGGGTCTGCCAATAAACGATGGTGTAACCGAAATAACCGATGAGAAACGAGATAATCATCGTTCTCAGGAGATACCAGCGATTCCGCAGCGTGCCTTCCGGCAACTCGGCGATCAGCTTGCGGATCGCAATTAGCGAGATGGCAAGGAGAACGGCGCCTGCCATAACCAATCCGTTGGCAATCAGATCTAGCATCGGGTGCTGCCATTAAGTGAACGATTACAGCTCTCAAGGACCAATCGGCCGCCGTGAGCCTTGAAACGGCGGCCGGTTCTACAGAAAAAATCTCCGTCGATCCATACTATAGCCAAGATTCGTTGCCTCACTCCCGTTCCTTACCACGAACATTTTTCAAAAACACCCTGATCGAAATGTCAGATCAGTTTCTTACCCACCACAGTGAACGGTTGTTCGCGGGCATGGCCCGGTCGCCGGCGAGCGTCAATCCGTTTTCCAGTGCCAGCCGGTTCACGTCCTCAAACAGACGCACGCCGGATGCTGCATCGCGCGCCTTCAGCCAGCGGTCGAACTCCTCGTTGCTGGGCTCAAGCGGTCGGCCGGCATAACGGTAGGGTCCGTAAACGTACATGGTGCCACCGGGCTTAAGTAGTCGGCCAGCACCGGCAAATAGTCTTTCCACCGCCGCCCACGAGACGATATGTATCGTATTAATGCATATCACAGCCTGTACCGCGGTTACCGGCCAACGATCGGAAAAAAGGTCGAGCGCCAGCGGTTCGCGCAGGTTGGCCACGCCGGCCTCGTCGCGCCAGGCGGAAATGCTGGGAATATTTTCGGCCACGTCAGTCGGCTGCCATTCGACATGCGGCAAACCGCGCGCAAAGTGCACCGCGTGTTGTCCGCTGCCGCTGCCGATCTCGAGCACCAGGCCGGGAACAGCGAGAATCTCGCGCAGGACCGCCAGAATCGGTTCCTTGTTGCGCTCGCAGGATGGTGAAGACTGTTTCATTTATCGTGCTATGGTGGATTATTATGTCTCCCATGGCAATCCAGGAGGAGTCACCGTGCCCTATCTGAAAATCCAGACGAATCGCGAAGTGAAGGATGACGCGAAGCAGGAAATTATGAGAAAGCTTTCCGTGTTGGTGTCAAAAAATCTCGGCAAGCCCGAAAAGTACGTAATGGTGCGCTTCGACCCCGCGGAGCCCATGATGTTTGCGGGAGACGCTCATCCTTGCGCCTACTTGGAGTTGAAATCCATCGGGCTGCTGGAAAGCAAGACCGAGACGCTCTCCAGGGTTCTGTGTCAGTTTCTGAATGATGAACTTAAAATTCCGTCGGAGCGGATTTACATTGAATTCGCCGACGCCAAAAATTCCATGTGGGGCTGGGACGGCGGGACGTTCTAAGAAATTTAAATGTAACCCGGATAAAGCACAACGACAAAATCGCCTGGCGCGATTCCGGACAGCTGATAGCTAGCCTGTAGGGTGTACTCCAGGGATGGAATCGACAAATCCAGGGTCAATCCCTGAGCCTTGCATTATTGAATGAAGATTCTCAACTCCTCACAGCGGCGAGCAGAACCTCGCACACGCGCTCGATATGATCGAGTGGCATGCCGGGGTAGATAGGTAGCGAGAGTGTTTCGGTGGTAGCGTGTTCGCACACCGGCAGGCTGCCGGGCTTGTAGCCAAGGTGCTTGTACACTTCTTGCAGGTGCAGGCCTTGCGGATAGCACTGCGAGCTGCCGATCTGCGCGTCGGTGAGCGCCTGGCGTACGGCGTCGCGTTTCGGTACACGTATGGTGTAGAGATTGAAAACGTGTGTGCCATTCTTGGGCAGTGACGGTGTTTTCACGGTCGAGCCCGCGAACCGCTGGGTGTATTCCTGTGCCACTTTCTGCCGGCCGGCAATGTCGTCCTTGATGTGCTGCAGTTTGATGCGCAGTACTGCGGCCTGGACTTCGTCGAGGCGGCTGTTCATGCCGATCTCAGTGTGGACGAAGGGCTTCACCGCGCCGTGGTTGCGCAGCCGGCGAATGTGTTCATTGACCGCATCCGAATTGGTCGTGACCATGCCGCCGTCACCATAGCAGCCGAGCACCTTCGTGGGATAGAAACTGAAGCTTCCGGTGTCGCCGATCGAGCCGACCACCTTGCCGTTGTGCAGGGCGCCGAAAGACTGGGCACAATCCTCGACCACGGCGAGCTTGTGCTTCTTCGCGATCTCCATGATCTCGCCCATCTCGGATGGGTGGCCAAAAATATGCACCGGCACGATGGCCTTGGTCTTGGCGGTGATCTTGGCGCGCACGCTCGCGGGATCGAGGCATAAGCTGCCCGGGAGAATATCCGCAAACACAGGGGTCGCGCCCGCCATGTCGATAGTCTCAGCCGAGGCGAAGAAGGTAAACGGCGTGGTAACGACTTCATCGCCCTTGCCGATGCCAAGCGCACGGAGCGAAAGGAACAGCGAATCCGTGCCGTTTGCGACCGCAATAGCATGCTTCACGCCGACGTATTCGGCGAATTCCGTCTCCAGGGCCTGCGTATACGGACCGAGAATGAAACTGCCGCGCACGCCGGTCTCGCGGATCGCGGCGAGCCATTCGGCTTCAAGACTTTTGTACTGCGCGGAAAGATCGAGAAACGGGACAGGCTGGGTCTTGGTTATGGCGTGCATGCGGCGATTTTCTCCTTTACCAACTGAGCAACGCGCAATGCCTCCAGTCCGACGTGGCCGTTGACCACGGGTGGGGTTCCGGTGCGCACGGCTCTGACAAAATAATCCAGTTCGGCGTCGAGCGGCGGACGCGGCGTAATCGGGACCGTTTCAGTGACGATCTGGGGCCACTCGGCCCCGCCCTCGCCGGGAGTGGCGTGCACCACTTCGAGTTTCTGATCGGCATAATCCAGGCCGTAATACTGATGATCGCCGAAAACGCGAATACGCCGCAGCTTCTTGTTCGAGACACGGCTGGCGGTTACATTCGCGACCGCGCCATTCTCGAATTCTATGCGCGCATTGGCGATGTCAACGTGATTGGTGAGCACGGCGATACCGGTAGCCGCGACGCTTTTGATGTCAGATCGCACCAATGACATCACGATGTCGATGTCGTGGATCATGAGGTCCGTCACCACATCCACGTCGGTGGCACGCGCGACGAACGGACCGATGCGATGAACCTCGATGAAGCGCGGGTTCTGAACGCGTTCGGCAAGCGCCATGACCCCGGCGTTGAACCGTTCGAGATGGCCCACCTGGAAAATGACGCCGGCGTGTTCGGCGAGCTTCACCAGTTCGGCCGACTCCTCGTAGGTCGGCGCGATCGGCTTTTCCATCAGCATGTGCACGCCGTGCTCGAGGAAGGGTTTCGCCACCTGGCTATGATAGACCGTCGGCACCACGATACTCACGGCGTCGACGCCGCCGAGTAGCTCGCGTGAATCGGCATAGGCGTGGCAACCGTGTTGCTGGGCTATCTCCTTCGCCGCCTTTTCATTGATATCAGCCACACCCACGAGCTCGACATCCGGCATGGCGGCATAGATGCGCGCATGAATGCGGCCGAGGTAGCCGACACCAGCCACACCAACGCGCAGTTTCGCGCCATTTCCTTTCGGGTGCGTTTGGGCTGCGGCAGTCATTGGTTGGTTGGGCGGCGGAGTCCTTCAGCCAGACCGGAAACGAAATGAAGCAATAGCATATTGGCGGCGCGGATTATACCGGAAATTCTCGCCGGTGCCACGAACCACACTTTCAGCGCTGGAGTCGCCATGCCCCGGATTCGACAAATACATGATAAAGCGTGGCGTCGATCTTGGCGGCCCTGGACTCGGCCGCGAGGATATCGAGCGCCTTCTCAGCTGGCAGACCCTGCTTGTACGGCCGGTCGCCGGCCGTGAGTGCATCGTAAATGTCGGCGATGGTCATGATGCGTGACTGTACCGGAATCTTATC
Source organism: Sulfuricaulis sp. (assembly GCA_035456865.1). Classification (GTDB taxonomy): domain Bacteria; phylum Pseudomonadota; class Gammaproteobacteria; order Acidiferrobacterales; family Sulfurifustaceae; genus Sulfuricaulis. The sequence continues at coordinate 719 of DATICK010000221.1, read as the reverse complement.
GGCCGAGAGGCGGCGCGGGTAACCGGAACCGTCAAGCTTTTCGTGGTGCGAAAACGCGATCACGGGCAAGTTCGCCAGATTTTTCGTCCACGGAATCAGACTCAGGAACGCGTAGGTGTGGCTGACATGCGATTCGATCTGGGCACGCTCCTCGGCGTTCAGGCTGCCTTTGGAGAGCGCCAGGTCGGCGAATTCGAAGTCATGCAGCAGCGGAAGCTCCTCGCCGTCCTCGCCCGGGAAACGGAACGTGACCACCTCGGCCAGTTCAGCGCTGACTTCTGCGTGCGACACCGTCGGCTCGTTGGCGTGCAACACATATTGCAGGAACTCGTCCAGGCGCGCCCGGTCAGCGGCGAGTTCCCGCTCGATTTCCCGGCGGCGCGCTTCAAATTCTCCGGCATTCCGGTTCCGCATCTCGTGCAATTCGAGCAGGCGCCGGTAGGCGCGCCGTTCCAGGCTGGCGCGCGCGTAGCGAAAGCGCTGCTTGAGCAGGTCAAGATGGGCGGGCTGGAGCTTCTTGGCCTTGACCAGCACGTTCTCGCGCACCCCAACCTTGCCGAAGTCGTGCAACAGGGAAGCGTAGCGCAGTTCACGCAGCTGTTCTTTCGTAAAGCTGACATCGCGCAGGCCGGGCGCATCGGCCCGGTCCGCGGCCACGGCAATGCGCTCGGTGAAGTCGGCCACGCGGAACGAATGACCAGCCGTGGTCGGATCGCGCG
>DATICK010000220.1:0-3559 GCA_035456865.1 Sulfuricaulis sp. | reverse complement strand
GCACCTGCTCGCGCCGCAGATCCGCCAGGACATCGAGGCCTATCGCCAAAGCGGCGCCCTGACGGCGGATGACGTGGCCCATCTCGGCCCGGAAGCCATGGCGGAAATCGTCGACCGGGTATTCCCGCAATACCTGGCACGTAACGATTTCACTCGCCTGCTGGTAGAGGAAAACGGCGTGTACAAGCTCAAGCTCGTCATCCGCCAGGGACAATTGCTGATCAACGGCAAGCCGTGGCACGTGCCCACCCAGGTAACGCTGGCCAGCCTGGGAACCATTGATTATAGCGTCCGCTCGCCCTGAGTCCGTTCGTGCTTCGACAGGCTCAGCACGAGCGGACTTAATCATATTTGTCTCAGCAAACTCAGCAAAAAAAAACGGGCGCCATAGGCGCCCGTCAAACTCTCACAGAAGGAAACTGTCTTCAAAGACGATAGGCCGACTCCCCGTGGGACGTGGTGTCGAGACCTTCGCGCTCTTCCTCCGCGGTGACGCGCAGGCCCACCGTCCAGTCGGCGATCTTGTAGGCGACCGCGGCAACGACCGCGCTCCAGACGATGGTGACACCGACAGCCTTCGCCTGTATCAAGAGCTGCGCGCCGATTCCCGGGAAACCGGTCGCGCCGGTCACCCAATCGGTGACGAGGCCGGGACCGCCGAGCGCCGGTGAGTTGAACACACCGGTCATCAACGCACCGAAGATGCCGCCAACGGCATGGACACCGAAAACATCCAGTGAGTCATCGGCCTTAAGCCAGCCCTTCAGCTGGTTGACACCCCAGAGGCAGACGAGGCCGGCGCCGGTACCAATGACAAACGCGCCGGGGATACCGACATTGCCCGCAGCCGGCGTGATCGCCACCAGGCCCGCAACGGCGCCGGAAGCGGCACCCAGCATCGAAGGCTTGCTCTTGAAGATCCACTCGCCGAACGTCCACGACAGCACCGCGCAGGCGGTTGCCAGGAAGGTGTTCATGAAGGCGAGCGCGGCGGAGTTGTTCGCTTCGAGCGCGGAACCGGCGTTGAAACCGAACCAGCCGACCCACAGCAGCGAGGCACCGATCATGGTCATCGTCACGTTGTGCGGCGCCATGTGCTCTTTGCCGAAGCCGATGCGCTTGCCGACCAGATAGGCGCCGACCAAGCCCGCGACACCGGCGTTGATGTGCACCACCGTGCCGCCGGCGAAGTCGAGCGCGCCCCATTGCCAGAGCATGCCCGCTTTCGCGTTCATCGCATCAACGACATTGGCCGCAGTGTAGGCATCCGGGCCCATCCAGAACCAGACCATGTGCGCGATCGGCGCGTAAGCAAAGGTGAACCACAGCACCATGAAGATGAGCACCGCGGAAAACTTCACGCGTTCGACGAATGCACCCAGGATCAAGGCGCCGGTGATGGCCGCGAACGTCGCCTGGAACGCCACGAACACAAGCTCGGTAAGCGGCGTGTTCTTGCTGAAAGTCGCCCCCATGGAGAACGCGCCGGTGGCGGAATCGAACGTGCCCTTGAGGAACAATCGGTCGAAGCCGCCGAAGTAGGCTCCGAGTGAACCGCTCCCCTCGGTGAACGCGAGACTGTAGCCGTAGACGCACCACAGCACCGTGATCAGCGAGAACACGACGAACACCTGCATCAGCACCGACAGCGCGTTTTTCGAGCGCACCATGCCGCCGTAGAACAGCGCCAGGGCCGGTACGCTCATCATCAGCACCAAGGCCGTGGACACCAGCATCCACGACGTGTCGCCCTTGTTCGGCGTGGGCGCCGGTGCCGCCGCCGGGGCGGCGGCCGGGGCTGATGCCGCGGGTGCCGCGGGTGCCGGCGTTTCGTCGCCAACAGCGAACAACGGCGACATTAGCAGCAGTACGACGCCGAAGACGCCGAGCAGCTTTTTCAGATTGAATGACATGAACATGGAATTTTCTCCTGTATCAAAGCGCATCTTTGCCGGTTTCACCGGTGCGGATGCGGACGACCTGTTCGAGGTCTGTTACAAAGATTTTTCCGTCACCGATCTTGTCAGTGCGGGCCGCCTTGACGATGGCCTCGATGACGCGATCAAGCTGCTTGGAATCGATGGCGACCTCGAGCTTCACCTTGGGCAGAAAATCCACGACATACTCCGCGCCGCGGTATAGCTCAGTGTGACCCTTTTGCCGGCCGAAGCCCTTGACTTCGGTGACGGTCACGCCCTGCACGCCGACTTCGGCGAGCGCATCGCGCACGTCGTCGAGCTTGAAGGGCTTGATAATGGCAGTAACGAATTTCATGTAGCCTCCTTAAAAGGCGCGGGCGGTAACCGATACCGCCCGCGGAATTGCCATGGATTAGAACTTGTAAACCAGCTCAAGACCGACAAACCTCTGGTTGTCTGTCGCCGTGCCGCCATCCGTGTACACATTCTCGTCCGACTTGTCGCCCCGCAACTCGGCGCGCAGCTCTGTACTCTTTGCCGGGGCATAGGCAACCGTCAGCGTGTTGCTCTTCACTGTCTGCGAACTAAAACCGCAGCCAGTTCTGAAGCAGTCCTTGTCCTTGAACTGCTCAGTGCGGAATGAAGCGCGCCACTTGTCGGCAAACGCGAAGTTTGCGTAGCCGGCAATACCATCCCACTTGGCGGTGTCGCCGGTAGCCGTCGCATTGTCCTGCTCGCCCATGTCGTAATTGAGCACGAAGGTAAGCGCGTCGGTGGCGTTGATCGTGGCCACGATATCGAGCAGTTGGCGCGTACCGATGGCGTCGGAGGTGGAGCTGTATTCCTCGCCGGTGTAATAGGACGCCGTCAGACCGAGCATTTTCGACGGGTTGAACGACGCACCGAGTTCGACGGTCTTGCCGTCGGCACAGGAAGCGCCCGTGGTGCAGTTGGTTGCGGCGGATTCCTTAAGCACGTCCCAGCCGTTGTTGTAGCCCACGGTGAATTTCATTGTGTCGCCCGGGGCGTAACTGGCACGCAGGCCGGTGTGGGTCACCGGGATCGCCAGCGTATAAAGCAGCGAGCGCGAGATGTTGGCATTGGCCGGCGCCTGCGCCACTTCGGCGCCGGCGAGCGTGGTGAACTTGCCGGCCATCACTGTCATACCGCCACCGGCGTACTGGGCGTAAGCCTGCAGGACGTCAAAGTTCGCGGTGCTCCAGCCCTTCGAGGCGTTGAACGCAGGATCCTCGCCAGCCATCATTTCAACCATTCCGCCGAAGCCGCTTGCGGGCAGCGAGGAGATGGCCAGGTCCGCTGCATGCAGGTTGAAAGAATTCTTCTCGGTGGTATAGGCCTGATACAGCGGCACGTCGGTGTCGAAGTTGGTGTAGCTGGTGTCGATGTAGCCGCTGACCGCGATATCCGAGGCCTTGAGCACTTCGCCCAAGGTCGGGGTTTTGTCGGCCGCCATCGCGGCACCCGCGCAGGCAGACAAAGATGCAGCCAGAATGGTTTTACGGAAATTCATACTCTTTCTCCTCAAGTGAACGGCGTTACGGTCCTTTGCACCGTGGCCGGATGTTAAAAAAATGGAAAACTACCCCTTTGTTTCTGAATTGACGTGCGCTTAAAAGCAG
>DATICK010000219.1:0-6191 GCA_035456865.1 Sulfuricaulis sp. | reverse complement strand
CTGCAGGAACTCCGGCGGCGCGGCGATACCGTGGTGCTGCTCGCCGGGCACGAAACCCTGCATGCCGCATTTGTGCTCAGCGACGAGCTGCGGCCCGGCGCGCGCGAGCTGATCACCGAACTCAAGCGCCAGGGCAAGTCGATCATGCTGCTCACCGGCGATCATGAAACGGCCGCGCGGCGCGTGGCGGACAGCCTGGGCATTGAAGATCTGGTTTGGGATCTGCGGCCTGCTGACAAACTCGAGCGGGTCAAGGCCATGCAACAACGCGGCGCCGTGGTCGCCATGGTCGGTGACGGCGTGAATGACGCTCCGGTATTGGCGGCGGCCCAAGTCTCAATCGCCATGGGCGGCGGCACGGCAGTCGCGGCCGCCAACGCCGACATGATTCTGCTGTCGCAGCAATTACCGCACCTGGCCGACGGGCTGATCGTGGCGCAGCGCACACTCGCCATCATCCGCCAGAATCTGGTGTGGGCGGTGGTTTATAACCTGCTGGCCATTCCCGCCGCCGCGACCGGCCATGTCACGCCGTGGATGGCGGCGCTCGGGATGTCGGTCAGTTCCCTGCTGGTGGTGGCCAATGCCATGCGTCTCACCCGTCATTCCTCCCGGGAATTGACGGTGACCATGGCCGCGGTTCCGGGCTAGACCATGGAGATTCTTTATCTGCTCGTACCGCTGGCCGTGATTTTCGCCGGGGTGATCATTTGGGCGTTTCTGTGGTCCATCCGCTCCGGGCAGTTCGACGACCTGGAAGGACCGGCACACCGGATACTGATGGACGAGGACGAACCACCACGCCACCAGCCGGACCATCCCCCCGGACCGAAAAAGCCGCCTCGCCGCCGCGGGAAGCACGGCCGCGGCGCACGGTGAGCCGGTAGAGCTTTCCGGCGCGCTGGAATAAACTTAGGGCGCCCTGTAGCCGGAGAAGTGCGGGATGGATGCCATGTCCACGGACCGAAGAATGGAAAAATCATAAGTGCCAACAAGCACATCTTCCTCAAATGACAAAACGAACAAAGCAGGACAACAATAACGCGCACCACCCGTGACCCCACCTTCAAGGAGAGACCATGCGCAAGATCATGCTGCTTAACGCCAAAGGCGGCTGCGGGAAGAGCACGCTCGCGACCAATCTCGCGAGTTATTACGCCTCCCAGGGCAAATCGGTGGTGATCGCGGACTTCGACCGGCAGGGGTCGAGCATGGAATGGCTCGAGCAGCGTCCGCAGGACCGTCCGCCGATTCGCGGCATCGCCGCGTGGCGCGACCCGGTTCGGGTGCCGCGTTCCACGGATTACGTCATCATGGATGTACCGGCGGGAGCCCACGGTTCAGACCTGACGGCGCTGGTGCGACGCGCGCAGACGGTGATCATCCCGGTGTTGCCGTCACCGACCGACATTCGCGCCGCGGCGCATTTCATACACGAAGCGTTGCTGGTCGGGAAAATCGTGCGGGACGAGACGCGTCTTGCGGTGGTCGCCAACCGCGTGCGCGAAAACACTTCGATCCAGAACACCATGGAAAACGTGCTGAACAGAATGAGCATTTCCTACAGCACGCTCAATACCCAGATCTATCACAATCTCGAGCGGTTTCTGTCACGCCTGCGGATTCCGTTCATTGCCACCCTGCGGGAGAGCCAGAACTATCTGGTGGCGGACGCGCGCGGGCTGGGGATTTTCGACCTGAATCGCTCGCAGGTCACGCGCGATACCGAGCAGTGGGAACCACTGCTCAAATGGCTGGAAAGCAAACGCAGCATTCCTGAATCGCGACATTAAAGCTGCTGGCGCCCGACAGCCGGACAAGACGCCACGGGGCGGACAAGCTGTAACGATCGCCCCTTCTCAATCGACGCGCACGACTCAGCGCCACGCGGTTGCGAGCAGAGCGACCGCGCGGATCCTGACTGGCTTAAACCGGGTTATTGAGATTCGTAGTGAAATCTTCTCCCGGATGCTCGGTCTGGATTTCCAGGTACGCTTTCTTGTTGTCCTCGTTCTCAAAAAAGATTTTGAGAGCGTTATCCCCTTTTCCCTCGATGACGAACGGACGTCCTTCGGGATTCTTGACGTCGGCCCCGGAGATGGGATCGGTTGTCGAAATACGCATAGCATGCTCCTTTCCGTAAAATAAAAAATTACGCAGCTACATCATTATCGGCGCCTATACACCTACTCCCGTCGCCAATATCTGTCAATGACATCCCTCAGAATCTGGACAGGCATTGATTAACAGATTGTTCTGCCGGGAGATATTTCTCTTTCCAGCCTGGGTGGTGAAATTCGCGTCAAGTCATGGGGCTATACAGAGAAACGGCAGGGGTGGCATGATGCGCGACAGCGCGAACACCGGCGAGGGACCGTATCGGGTGAATCTGTTCTCCTTCACAAATCTGTCGCTGCGAACCCGTCTTCTGGTCACCATGGGCGTCGTTTTCATCCCCCTTGTCGTGGTAGCTATCGGTTCAGGTATTTTTCTGCAGCACGCCGCCGAGCAGTTCAACCGGCTGACGGAACAACCCATTTATAAACTCCAGACAACCTCGCGGTTGCAAAACCAGATCCGCAAAGCGTATTCCCTGGTCAAGAACTATACCAGCGCGCCAAGCTATGCCCTGCAAAGCCAGTTTGAATCCGAAGCAAAGACCGTGGAAGAAATCTTTGTCGATATCATGGCAAAGCCGTTTTTCGATCCGCCGGAATACGCCTTGCTGGCACGCGCCCGGCGGGAGTGGCAAGACAGTATCGTGCTCGCTAACCTCATCTTTAACTCGGGCGCTTCCAAGGCGACACTCACGCAGCTGGATCAAGGTGAGAATCAGGTAATGTTTTCCCTGGATCAGATGTACGCGAATTACTACGGCGAAATCAGCGCGCAGCGCACACAGATTAATAGCGCTGAAAGTCGTTTTCTGCTGATCATCGCCGCGGCCATCGGTTTCGGTCTGGTCAGCGCCGTGGCGGGGGCGCTGTGGCTCGCGCGATCGGTGCTGGTGCCCCTGCGCGAATTCGAAAAAGGCATGACGCATTTCGCCAACGACAATCTTACCTACCGGCTGGCTCTGAATCACAACGATGAAATCGGCCGGCTGGCGCGCGACTTCAATACCATGGCCGAGAGCCTGATGGAGCACAAAACCCGGCTGGAGGAATTGTCCAGCCGCGACGGGCTGACCGGTCTTTACAACCGCCGGGAATTTGAAGCCCGGTTGCGCGAAGAGACGCAGCGCGCGCGGCGTTACAACAAACCCTTGTCGGTGATGCTATTGGATATCGATCACTTCAAGAACGTCAATGATCGCTATGGACATCAGGCCGGCGATGAAACGCTGATCGCCGTTGCGGACCTGATTCGTCTGAGCGCCCGCCCCATGGATGCGGTGTGTCGCTACGGCGGCGAGGAACTGGCCGTGATCCTGCCCGAGACGGATGCAGCCGGCGCCGGGATCGTGGCCGAGCGCATCCGCGCCAGCGTCGCGGAATCGCTCACCACCACCCCCCAGGGAGACGAAATCCAGGTCACGGTCAGCATCGGCTTTGCCACCTTTCCCCGGGACGGCGATACCGGCCCGGGTCTCGTCAAGTCCGCCGATGAAGCGCTGTATGCCGCCAAGCAGGAGGGCCGCAACCTCGTGCGCAGTCGCTAACCAAGCCTTCGGCCATGAAACAAAACGCCCGCTTGCGCGGGCATTTATAGCTTTGAAACATCACACGAGGCGACGCCCGAACTAGAGTGACTTCAAAAAAGCCACCAGATCCTGTTTTTCCGCCGGCGTCAGACCTAGAGCAAATCGGCTGTCATAGAAATCCACCGCATCCAGAAGAGTAGCGGCCGATCCATTATGGAAGTATGGCGGTCGCGCGGCCAGACCACGCAAGATCGGACCTTTAACTTTGCCGATATCGGAGCATTTGCCCGTGACCATGGCGCGGCCCGGATCCGAAGTCTGCACATCGACGCCAGTGGCGTTGCAGTGGAGCGTGAAAAGCGGCAAATCGCTTGTGCGCCGCGAGGCGTCGCTGACGCCGATATTAAGCGGCGCGACCACGGAATGATCGCCGACATTCGGACTGTCATGGCATGTCGTGCATGTGCCCGTGATTACCGGGAGATGAAGGTTGTCATTGAGCCCACCGACGCCCGCGATCGAAATCGGCCTGGTATTGAATATCTTCTCGCCCCGGGCCACGGACTCGCGCGCAGCGGTCTGGCTTTCTGACTCAAAACTGCTGAGATATTCCCACTTCTTGAAGATCGTAAATGCCTCGGGATCGAACGCCGCCGCCGTCGGATTGAGGCCCAACGGGTCGTTGATTCCGATGAAAAATTCCTGACTCGACAGAATGTACGGGCCACCACGTCCACCGTCGCTATCCAGCCTGCCTGCGTCCACGTCTCGTGACTGGGCGGTAAACAGTCCCATTTCAAACGCCACGATTTCATCCAGCTGCTGATCAGTCGGGGCGGCCGCACCCTGGGCATGTCCCAGGGTCGCGTCCTTCGCCTGTGTTTTGAGATCAGCCACGATCGGTTGACCGGGGACCGTTTCACGGCCGTCCCACATCACAACGCTGAGAAACCTGAGATTCGCGGACGGCAACGGACGCCGGTACATGGACAGCTCCGAAGCAGACGAACAATGATAAGGATCGTCAATGGATACGACGCCAAACTCGGCATTGGCCGGCATGGGCATCGCGATACGGATCAGGCCTTTGTTTAGCAAAAGGCTGTAGGCCGAACGGCGCGCGCGCACGGATGAAATATCCGCCGACGAACAATTTGCTCCGTCATTCAGGCGGAAGATCGGGTCGCGCCCATCACTACGCTCAAAACGTTCACGCAGATGTGCCGGTGTCACGGTCCAGGCGTCACTTGCCTGATGGCACGTACCGCAGGAACGCCCGTTAGTTCCTAAATCCTGAAAGAAAGGATTCTTGGTATCTATGAATTTGTTAGTCGTGAACGTCGAAATCGTTCCGCTGGCATCCGGAAAATTCTGCTGAGCCGGTCCATGATCATCACTCGCGTTCGTGGATTCGCGCTCGTCGCCGGCGAACAGATTGCCTGAAAAGACATACGTCGTGGCGATCATCAGCAAGAAACGCTGGAAATTGATGGACGACGCGGGCCCAGTCTCCTGGTGTCGATGAAGGTTCATATTTTTCTCCTCTTGCGATTGCTGTGCATTGTTCTCACGCGCAGACACGTGTACGAGCGAATTTCGGTTTCCCGATTGATTCCGCCAATACATGCACGACCACAGGTACAACAGGAGGTATCAGGCCGGGCAAGTCTGGATTTTCTTGTTATTTGCCCCGTCGGCCGCAGAGACACACTGCACAAACCGACATGGTCATGTACCACTATAAAAGATACGGGGTAGCGATAGCTACATTAGCTACATTAAGCTTAAGTTAAAAAAATCTTCCCCATGGTTTTTATGTTTATGGTAATGCTTTCGCTCAAATCCAAACTGTAAGACCTTGTATATAGAACGGAGCGGGGTCGGCCGCGGCCGATCCTGGCGAAGCCAGAACCTGGGTTTTGAGATCGCGCGATTCCATTTCAGAAATTTCCGTGGGCGCGGGAGTGCCGGCGCACATTTTCAAAGTACGGGCAAAGCCCCGGGGGATTGCGGTCACAGGTCATGGAAAGCGAGGGGTAGTCATGTACTGGGGAAAGCCGCCAGGCAATAGCATAAAGCCCGCTTGCGCGGGCTTTATGCTATTGCCTGTTTTTCCAGGCGTGAAATCGGCCCCTGATCCCGGACCTACTTTGAATACACGATCTTTGCCTTGTCACGCAGATCCCGGATCATTGTTTCGCGCTGCTGTTGCGCCTTCTCCGCTTTCATCATCTCGATGATCATCGGCTTGGCGCTCTCGAAGCTGACAGTCTTGTCCTCGCGCTTGTCTTTTAGCTTGATGATCCAGAATCGGTTGTTGGGGCCGCGAATGATGTCGCTGTGCTGACCTTTTTTCAGGCTGCTGACCACACTCTTCCATTCGGCGGGAAGCTGTTTAAAGCGCATGTCGCCCAAGTCCCAGGGGGCATTCACTCCTGACGGCAGATTCGGATATTGTTTGGCGGCGACCTTTTCGAAGGGCACTCCTTGTTTCAACTCTTTGAGATCTTCCTTGATGAGATCTTCATTCCTGCGCAGTATCTGCGAC
>DATICK010000218.1:0-7899 GCA_035456865.1 Sulfuricaulis sp. | reverse complement strand
TCGAGCGGCGCGGCCTTGTTGAAGGCGACCACCAGCGCGCCGGCAAGCGGCCGGTTTTCATACAGCAGACGGAAGGGAACCGGTCCGTTGCCGGCATAGGGACTTTTTTCCGCGATCAACTCGATGCGGAAGCCGAGCACCCGGTCAGCCGGTGTCGCGGCCGTGCCATTCATGACCAAGGCCTTGGCGCAACGCGAATAGTTTTCCGTGATTTTCCCCGGCGATGGTTTGCCCTTGAGCAGCGCCAGATTTCGCTCCAGCCCTTCCTTGATCAGGTACTTTTCGAATTCTTCAGCCGTGTCGAAGCTCACGGAGAATTTCGCGCTGCGGTAACCGATGACCGTCAGCCCCGCCGCCGTGATCGGTACCGTGCCGGCCGGGTCGTCGCCCGGCAGCCCGGGGACGGGCTTCTCTCCCTGGGCATTGATGTAAACGTAGCGTTCAAACCATTCCGGGATATACGGCGCTGGATCGCCCTTGAAATCCATGCCCACGTAAAGATGCACGGGAACTTTCTGTCCCACGGCCGGACGGAAAGTCTCGGGTTCGATCCAGAAATCGTGGGCCTGACCCGCCGGAACGAAGCAAACAAAATAGAACAGCGTCGCGCGCCGGCACGCTTTTTTTAAAGTAGACTGACGGCGTTTTGGGGAGAACATGGCGGTTTGTGAACTGGCAGACGGTCGAAACGGAAGCGGCTCAAGCATAACACAGCCCCTCTGAGCATCCCTACGCGAAACTTGTTGTTGTCGCCATGATGAAAAATCTTTTCTGGTTCATCCTGCTCGTGCTGGCGGCTTTGTGCTGGCCGTTCGGTTCAATGGCGCACGAAATCCGTCCGGCCATCGTGACGGTCACGTTCAAGGCCGATGGCCGTTATCAAATCGATATCTCCGCCAACATGGAAGCAGTGCTGGCTGGCGTCAGCCCGAAGCATGCCGACACCAACGAGTCGCCGAATGCGCGCACCTACAATCAGCTGCGCGCGTTGCCGGCTGCGGAACTGAAGGCGCGTATACAGGATTTTTCAAGGACCTATCTCGCCGGCATTGCCATTGAGTTCGACGACGCGCGGGTAAACCCGGTACTCGAATCGATCGAGGTGCCGGACACGGGCGATCTGCAACGCGCGCGGTTGAGCACGCTGCATCTGGCCGGAACCACGCCCGCCGGCGCCCGCGAGTTCCGCTGGACCTATGCACCGGAGTTCGGTTCCAGCGTGCTGCGTTTGCAGAAGGAAGGCCGCGCAGGCATGGCGGCGTTCTGGCTCAAGGAAGGAGTCCGGAGCGAGCCGTATCCACTCACCGGGGAAGTCAAAACGATGGCGCGCGGCGAGGTCGTGCAGCAGTACACGGCGCTCGGGTACACGCATATCCTGCCCAAGGGGCTGGATCATATTCTCTTCGTGCTCGGCTTGTTTCTGCTCAGCGTGAAGTGGAAGCCGCTGCTGATTCAGGTCACGTCTTTCACGGTGGCCCACACCATCACGCTGGGCCTGTCCATCTACGGATTCATTTCGCTGTCACCGGCGATCGTGGAGCCGCTGATCTCCGCCTCCATCGTGTACGTGGCGATCGAAAACGTGATCACGTCCGAACTGAAACCATGGCGCGCGTTCGTGGTGTTCGGCTTCGGCTTGTTGCACGGGATGGGATTCGCCGGGGTGTTAAGTGAAGTTGGCCTGCCGCGCTCGGAATTTCTGACGGCGCTGCTGACGTTCAATCTCGGCGTGGAGCTCGGCCAGCTCAGTGTCATCAGCATGGCATATCTGCTGGTCGGCCTGTGGTGGAGGAACAAGCCGTGGTATCACCAGCGCATCGTGCGCCCGCTCTCGATCCTGATTGCCGCGGTCGGATGTTACTGGACGGTGGAACGTGTCTTTGGCTGAGTGCGGCGCTAGCCGGTTTGCTGCTGCCGGGAGGAAGGTGTGGAGAGATCGTAATCCTTATGACGTCGCGCCCCCGCCACGCGCCGTTCCACCCCTTGCCACGTCTTGCGCTTCATGCGTTGTTCCGGACGAGCACGGTAGACACACTCGCGCACGCACAAGTGACTGCCATTCAGCAGGGTGTTGTGAAGGTTTATGATCGCCTCGCAGGCGGCCTGTTCCGGCACCAGATACACATGGCCGTAACCCAGCGGCAAGCCGGTGGCGGTGTCGCGCATGACGATGGCGTTGATGATCGTGCCGTAACCACCGAACAACTGGCGCAGATCGTCCGCCGTGACCGCCGCCGAGAGATTGCCCACGAAGATATTCATTCCCGCCCCTGGGTGACCTGATGATCTAATTATTTTGCGTCATTCTCTGCAAGCAATGCGTGGCTGACAAGCGGTCTCTCGCGTGCGCTGAAAAAGAGCTTTTGCGCCAATGAGTTCGGAGGCAATGTCGATGCGATTTGCCAACCTGAATAGACTCGTTTTAAGCCGCAGATCGACAAGAGCACCGATCAGGGTGAAAGACAGATTTCGGATGTATCGGCGCGCGGCGCGCGCGCCGGCGGCAGGGATCTTTTCAGCAATCGCATTACCTTGACCGCGGTTGCGCGGTAGCCCGTGAGTTTCCCGCCGTAGACGGTAACGAGCCGCACGCGATCGGGATTGTCCGGATGCAGGATGGTTTCGCGCGAGCGATGAAACGCCGCGCCGGAGCCATGCGGCAATACGCGCAGGCCGGCAAAGCTGCCGAGCAACTTGCCGCGGTGGCCGGGGAAATAACGCCGCAGCGTTTCCTGCAGATAAGCGATTTCCTCCGGCCGCGCGCGTACTGTCGCGGGATCGCCGTCGAAGCGAGTTTCCGTCGTGCCGATCAAGGTGTGTTCCTGCCACGGCATGATGAAGACGCCGCGCCCGTCTTGCGGCGCTTCCAGGTAATAGATGCCATGGCGGGTTTCGTTCTCGACAATGATGTGCGCACCCTGGACGAGGTCCACAGTCAGCACTGCGGGACGCGGGGTGATGCGCTCGAGCACCGTGCCGACCCACGGGCCGGCCGCGTTCACCAGGGTTCTGGCGCGGCAGGTATGTTCATCCTTGCCCTCGAGAATGTGCACCACGAAATCATCGCCTCGGCGTCTGGCCGACAGGAAGTTCGCCGGGCAGCGCAGCTCGGCGCCGAATTCCTGCGCCGAGCGCATCACCGCCTGGGTCAGCAGGGTGTCGTCGGTCTGCGCGTCCTGGTAGCAAAATACTGCTTGCAGGCCACGGGTATCGAGCCCGTCGAGACTGTCCCAGCGCGCGCGTGGCAGAGTGTCGAAGCGCGCATGGCCCGAAAGACCGCCGAGCAGGGCATAGAGACTGAGTCCGGCGCGGATCATCCACGGCGGGCGGCGACTGTTGCCGTAGACGGGAATGTGGAATGGAACCCGGTGCACCAGGCCGGGCGCGATCCGCAGGAGGATTTCACGTTCGCGCAGCGATTCGCGCACCAGCCCGAACCGGGCATTTTCGAGATAGCGCAGCCCGCCGTGGATGAGCTTGCTCGAACGGCTGGAGGTGCCGCTCGCCAGCGCCGTGCGCTCGAGCAGCAATGCCGAATAGCCCGCGGCCGCGGCCGCCTGGGCCACGCCCACACCATGGATGCCGCCGCCGATGACCACGACGTCGTAATCCACCGCGGACATCAGCGCGTATCCGTCGGACGCGCAAGCTCCTGGAGCATTTCGCCGACGGCGAAGGTCTCGATGAAATCGACGCCGCGCGCGGCCAGGTCCAGGGCCACACGCGGTTCCGCGACTTCGAAAATGACCAGCTTCATGCCCGGGAGCCGGAGCTCTCCTTCCCGCGGCAGATCGGTAACGTCGCAGAAGAGAAACTGCGGCTGGATGGCGGCAATGAGTTCCTGCTGACGATCTTTCCAGTGATCGATGACCACGCCGATCCGTCGCCAGCCGTTACGGCGCGCCGTAAGCAGGGCTTCCAGGGCATAGGAGATCAGTACACACTGTTTGAGTGCCGGTTTGAGCGCGCGCCGCACGAGATTCAGCATCGACTCGACGCCGAAATGTTCGAGACTGGAGCGCTTGAGCTCGATGAAGGCGGTGACGTCACGGCGGTGCTGCAGGAAATGTCCGAGCTCGGCCAGGCGGGTGATGTGCACGTCGTTGAAACGGTCGCCGAATTTTCCCGGCTCGCTCGCGCGAAATGCCCACAGCTCGTCATAACGGAAATCTTGTATCCTGCCGTCCACGCCGCAGAGGCGCTTCAGGCCACGATCGTGAAACAGCACCGGCACCTGGTCGCGGGAGATTTGCACGTCCACCTCGACGAAGCGCGCACCGGCGGCTACGGCGGCCTCGATGCTGACCAGGGTGTTTTCCGGATAATGCCGGGGGTAACCCCGGTGTCCCACCAGTTGCGGGATGATCATAGGGCAACTTTAGCACTATCTGTCTAAAACGTTCCTCGCTCCCCGTGTAATTTGTATTGTCTGAAACGACCGCGATGACCGAACTGAATTAGAATGTCTGCGAAGCGACACCAGCTCAATGGCACCATGAAAACCACGGACAGCCACGGTTCCAGAATCCGCCTCGGCATCAGCAGTTGCCTGCTGGGCCAGAAGGTGCGTTTTGACGGCAATCACAAGCACGACAGTTTTTTGACCGGGACGCTCGGCCAGTTCTTCGAATGGGTACCCGTCTGTCCCGAGGTCGCCATCGGCCTGGGGGTCCCGCGTCCGCCAATACGGCTGGTAGGTTCACCGGCGTCACCGCGCGCCGTGGGCGTGAAGGATGCGTCAATCGACGTGACGGACAAGCTCGCCGCCTACGGAAAGCGCCAGGCGCACGCGCTTGAAGGCCTCAGCGGCTATATCTTCAAAAGCAAATCGCCCAGTTGTGGCCTGGAGCGCGTCAAGGTTTACCAGACCAGGGGCGCGCCAGCCGCGAACGGCCGCGGAATCTACGCCGACGCCTTTCTTTCCGCGCAGCCCTGGTTGCCGGCGGAGGAGGAAGGCCGGCTCAGCAATCCGCGCCTGCGGGAAAACTTCATCGAACGCGTTTTTGTCTTCCGGCGCTGGCAGGAACTCGTGGCGCGCGGGCTGTCCCCCTCCCGGCTGGTGGAGTTTCACACGCATCACAAGCTCGCGCTGATGGCACACGACGTCGAGGCCTACCGCGCGCTCGGCCGGCTGGTGGCGCAGACCGGGCGGCGCAACCTGAAAGAGTTTGGGCATAATTACATTCACCGGTTAATGGTTGCGCTCCAGCGGCCGGCGACGCCGGCGCGGCACACTAATGTCATGATGCATTTGATGGGCTACCTGAAAATGCGGCTGGATGCCGAAGACAAGGCCGAGTTGCTCGAGATGATCCATGCCTATCGGCGGGGCGAGACGCCGTTCGCGGCGCCGCTGACGCTGCTCAGGCATCATTTCCGGCGCTATCCTGACCCGTACATCCTGCACCAGACTTATCTTCATCCCGACCCGCGAGAACTGCTGCTGCGCGGCGGTTTCTAGCGCGGTGCGGTGCTGGTGCGCCTGGCGGGCATGCTGACCACACGGTTTTCCGGAAAGCGCCTGCTTCCGGAGGAAAAGCTGGTTCGGCACGGAGTATCCAGAAACCGTATAAGGTCAGCAGACGGGCGGTTTATTTTTGTTGGCTTTCACCTTGTCAGTGTCGGAACCTTGTCCCAAAATAAATGAACTGAACCGCGGTAAAAACACCGCATTCTTCCAATAATGGACCTGGAGATAACAATGGACAGCCTGGATCGAGCGATTGAACTGGTAATGCGCTGGAAAGCAGACCGGCAGAAACAGCGTGCCGACGTGCTGTCGCGGCTGGATGCCGTGGTGAAGGAATGTCAGACGGCGGTGCAGGTATGGCAGGGATATCTCGCCAAGCCGGGAGCGCCGGGAGATCAATGGACGATTGTCAGCTGGGTCGGTCCGGACCGCGCGAAACAATTACACGAGATAAACCTGCGCGCCAAGCAGAATGTGGAGGAACTATGCCGAATGGCCGGGCCCCGGTCGGGACGTTTTGTCGCGTTGGATGACGACGTGATTGAAATGGCCTATCGCATGCTCAAACCCGGCGAAACTGGCGCGGATGCCGCCAAGACCGCTGTTCAGCGTCTGCAGGAACGCGTGGAATATATTCACGGACTGATGCAACGCCTCAAAGCGGCGCCGGCCAAGGCGTCGGGAAAGGAACCGGCGAAAAAGCATGGCGCGACGAAAACTGCCGGAAAAAAAGCCACCAAATTTTCGAAGAAGAAAGCGGCTCCCGCCAAGAAATAACCACCGCCGAAAACCGCAAGGCAAAAACAAAGCGCCCCAATCGGGGCGCTTTGACGTACAGCAAGATGCGCGAGATTACTTCGCGGCCGGGGCGGCAGGGGTCGCCGGGGTTGCCGGGGTTGCAGCGCCTTCTTTAGTGACTTTCTTCTTCTTCGTCGTCTTCTTTTCTTTCTTGGTCTTCTTCTCCGTCTTCATTTCTTCCTTCTTCTCGGTCGGCGCGGCGCCGGCGGCAGGAGCCTCGGCATAAGCGATCGTTGCGCTGCCGAAGATGAAGGCGAACATGAGAGCGAACAGGGCGGTGAGTGACTTTTTCATATGTAAAAACTCCTTAAGAGAGGGTGAACATCGCTTTCAATATCTGATGGTCCGGTAAGGAACGATTTCCGCCACCATTGGGACCTGAAAAGCAATCGCTGTGCCAAGTCCATGTGACTTTTATTTATTTAAAAATCATATAGATATATAAAATTCCTGGTCTGCGCTATGCTTTGATTTTGTAGCAAGCATCAAAATTTGTAGTTCACGACATTTCAAGAAAACTTATGCCGTTAAGACTTTTCGGATTGGGCCGGCTCCAGAGCAAGGTGTTGCTGGTGATTTCCGTGATTGTGATTGTGCCCATGCTGGTCGCCGGGTGGTTGGCGGCCGAATGGGTCTCGATCAGTTTTGAAAAGCGCCTGGAACAGTGGATCGTGGATGCTGCCCGTGCCAACCAGAACTGGCTGCAGGCCTACCAGAACGACGCCGTCATGCTCGGACGGGTGCTCGCCGACGATCCGGCATACGTGGCCAATATCGAACGCAATCCCGAAGAGGCGATCCCGCTGCCGGTCCGGCGCATTTCTCAGGAGTTGAGCATTAATCTTATTCAGCTCTACACGCCGGACAAAAAACTGCTGTACTCCTCGATTCCCGTGGAGGTCAACGCGCTGTGGGAACGCGGCCAGACCGAAGCGGTGCTCAAGGTGGTGCGCAAGCAGAAGACCATGCTGGCGGCGGTGGGCATCACACCGATCCCGCGCCACGGCAAGCCGCGCTACTACCTGGTGCTGGGCAGCCTGCTGGGACAGGATTTCACCGACGAGTTGGCGCAACTGACCGGATTGAAGGCACGTCTCTATTACCGCGAAGGCAAAAAGTATTTCGATCTTTTTTCCGCCCCGGGCGAAGTGATCGCACTCAAAAATTTGCCGGCGACGGCGCTGGACCGGCTGGAGAAGCACAAGAAATCCTACTACAGCCTGGTAGCCGAGAACGGTCAATACCGCGGGCTTTATATGCCCATCGTGGATCCCACCGGACGCGTGGAGGCGATCATGTTCAGCGGTCTGGAGCGCCGCGGCGTGCAGGAAGTGCTGACCAACCGCGTCGTTCTGTTCCTGTTCATTTCGCTGCTGGGAATCGTTATCGGCGGTCTGACCGGACTGTTGCTGTCGCGCCTGGTGGTACGGCCGCTCCAGTATTTGCGCAACGGCGTGATGCAACTGGCGGGCCAGAATTTCAGCGCCAATGTGCCGATCACGTCCAACGACGAACTGGGCGATCTGGCCAAGGCGTTCAACGCCATGGCCGCGCGCCTGCGCGAGGCGCGCGACGAGCAGACACAGCGTTTCCAGAAGGACAAGCTGACCGCCATGGGGGAGATGTCGGCG
>DATICK010000217.1:0-19031 GCA_035456865.1 Sulfuricaulis sp. | reverse complement strand
AGAGCGTATGTGGGAAGCCTGGGGGCCTTTGGGACCTTCCTGGACTTCAAACTCGACTTGCTGACCCTCTTTCAGGGTCTTGTACCCTTCCATTTCAATGGCGGAATAATGCGCGAAGACATCGTCGCCGCCGTCGCTGGGCGTGATAAAGCCATACCCTTTGCTTGCGTTAAACCACTTCACCGTACCTAGTGGCATACATCCCCCTCCTGCCGCGGCGGAACGCCGCTATCTTTCAGATTTCTGATAACCGCACCTCCACCCACACCAGAGCAAAGGCGTAGCCCAGATCATCATCCTTCTCTTTTTATGGGCATGTCAAGCAAGGCCCCCGGCGGTGTTTACCAGTGGGCCGCCAGCGGGTAAAACAGCGGGCGAGGCCCAATATTCATGCCACAATCGCAGGGGTTGAATTTTCGGACATGGGTCGCACAATGTATCTGTTGCCGCGGGCCCGAATTCAGGCTGCCCGGGAATATTGGTGTAATCTATAGATTATGAGCGATAAGCCCCAGCATTACCTCGATGGTCCCATCGTTCAGGAAGCGAAGCCCAAGCTCCAGAAGCCGCAGCTTTACAAAGTCATCCTGCTGAACGACGACTATACTCCTATGGAGTTCGTAGTGATCATTCTGGAGCGGTTTTTCTCCAAGAACCGCGAGGATGCAACCCGCATCATGTTGCATGTGCACCAGAAAGGGATTGGGGTTTGCGGGATTTATACCCGGGAAATTGCGGAAACCAAGGTGCGGCAGGTGCTGAATTACGCTCAGGAGCACCAGCACCCGTTGCAGTGCACCTTGGAGCCTGAATAAGGTCTATAAATTAGAAATAGGGGATGTCCGTTTCAATAGGGAAGACTTAAGTTAATGGGCTTTATGGCCCGGAGGCGGTGGCATGTTATCGCAGGAGCTAGAGTTCTCGCTGAACAGTGCGTTCCAGAACGCGCGCGAAAAGCGCCACGAGTTCATTACCGTGGAGCACCTGCTGGCCGCGCTGCTTGATAATCCTTCGGCCGCACGCGTGTTGCGCGCCTGCGGCGGTAACATCGAAGAATTGCGCCGCAGTCTCAATTCCTTCCTGGAAGAGAATGTGCCCAAGCTTGCTCCGGGCAGCAAGATCGACACCCAGCCTACCATTGGCTTCCAGCGCGTCATCCAGCGCGCGGTGCTGCACGTCCAGGGTGTGGGCAAAAAGGAAGTTACCGGCGCCAATGTGCTGATCGCGATTTTCGGCGAAAAGGAATCACATGCAGTTTATTTCCTGCACAAGCAGAACATCAGCCGTTTCGATGTGGTGAATTACGTTTCCCACGGCATCTCGAAAGTGCCGGGCGAGACTCAGAATGAATTACCGGCGCAGGAAGAGAGCGAAGAGAGTGCCACCACTGAAAAGAGCCCGCTCGATATGTTCTGCGTCAACCTCAACGAGCAGGCGCGTCTGGGCAAGATCGACCCGTTGATTGGACGCGACCGCGAAGTGGAACGCACCATCCAGGTGTTATGCCGCCGGCGCAAGAACAACCCGTTGTTCGTGGGCGAGGCTGGCGTGGGCAAGACCGCGATTGCCGAGGGACTGGCGAAGAAGATCGTCGACGGCGAAGTGCCCGAGGTGCTGGCGCATAGCACCATCTATGCCCTCGACATGGGTTCGCTGCTTGCCGGCACCAAGTACCGCGGCGATTTCGAAAAGCGTCTGAAGGCGGTGCTGCAACAACTCAAGAAGCAGGAGAATGCGGTCCTGTTCATTGACGAGATCCACACGATTATCGGCGCGGGAGCCGCCTCAGGCGGCGCCATGGACGCCTCGAACTTGTTGAAGCCGGTGCTCGCTTCCGGCGACCTCAAGTGCATCGGATCGACCACGTATCAGGAATACCGAAACATCTTCGAGAAGGACCGTGCGCTGTCACGCCGTTTCCAGAAGATCGATGTCTCCGAACCTTCGGTGGAAGAGGCGGTGGAAATCCTGCGCGGTCTGAAGAACCGCTTCGAGAATCACCACGGCGTGCGCTATACGTTGCAGGCGCTGCGCAGCGCGGTGGAGCTGGCACATCGCTACATCAATGACCGGCATTTACCGGACAAGGCCATCGACGTGATCGATGAGGCCGGCGCGAGTCAGCATCTGCTGCCGCCGAGCCGCCGCAAGAAGACGATCGGCGTGCATGACATCGAGGATATCGTCGCCAAAATCGCGCGCATCCCGCCCAAGACCGTTTCCACTTCGGACCGCGAAGCGCTGAAAACGCTCGAGCGTGACCTCAAGATGGTGGTGTTCGGCCAGGATGAGGCGATCGGAGCACTGGCGACCGCGATAAAGATGTCGCGCTCCGGCCTCGGGCATCCGGAGAAGCCGGTCGGTTCCTATCTTTTCGCCGGACCCACAGGCGTCGGCAAGACCGAGGTCACGCGCCAACTGGCGCGCATCCTGGGGCTGGAGCTCATCCGCTTCGACATGTCGGAATACATGGAGCGGCACACCGTTTCGCGCCTGATCGGCGCGCCGCCGGGCTACGTCGGATTCGATCAGGGCGGCCTGCTAACCGAGGAGATTGTGAAGCATCCGCATTCCGTGTTGCTGCTCGACGAGATCGAGAAGGCGCATCCGGACGTGTTCAATCTGCTGCTGCAGGTGATGGACCACGGGACACTCACGGACAACAACGGGCGCAAGGCCGATTTCCGAAACGTGATCCTGGTGATGACCACCAACGCGGGGGCGGAACGCCTCAGCCGCTCGAGTATTGGTTTTACTAAACAGGACCATGCCGGCGACGAACTGCAGGAAATCAAACGCCTGTTCAGTCCCGAGTTCCGCAATCGCATGGACGCCGTGATCCAGTTCAAACCTCTGGACGAGACGACCATCGCGCACGTGGTGGACAAGTTCATCCTGGAGCTCGAAGCCCAACTGGCGGACAAGCACGTCACCATCGAGCTGGACAATGCCGCACGCGCCTGGCTGGCCCAGCGCGGTTACGACCCGACCATGGGCGCGCGGCCGATGGCGCGGCTGATCCAGGAACAGGTCAAGAAACCGCTGGCCAACGAGCTGCTGTTCGGCAGCCTGGCTTCCGGCGGACACGTCAAAGTCACGGCTCGCGACGCCGCGTTGGCGTTTGACTTCGTTCCCGCCGTCGATAAGACCCCAGCCTGATCCCGATCGAAGAAACTGCGCGCGCAAGCGCGCATCGGCTCGTTCCCTTCTCCCCTTGCGGGAGAAGGGATGGGGATGAGAGGTGATCCCCCTCACCCTTTGCCCTCTCACGTAGGGAGAGGGGAAGTAGGCGAGAATCTAATTTCTATCGGGCACGGAAAGTTATCCGGCCCTTGGTGAGATCGTAAGGAGTGAGTTGCACCGTGACGCGGTCACCGGTCAGGATGCGGATATAGTTCTTGCGCATCTTGCCGGAGATATGGGCCGTCACGACATGTCCGTTGTCGAGCTTGACCCGAAACAAGGTATTGGGAAGGGTTTCGGTAATGGTCCCTTCCATCTCGATATGCTCTTCTTTCGCCACGCGCCGCCCTGCTTCAGTTGATTGGCGGCGTATGATGCCGTAGTCGCGCGCGGGCGTAAAGCAATATGATGCCGCCACGCCCGGCGGTCGCAGGACGATGGTTTAGAGGATGTGTTCCCGCTCGCGGCCGGGATGGCCGCCGGCGTCGGTCGGGAGCCAGGCGACGTAAGGATGCGCCGCCTCCGGGTCGATGACGACCTGCATTATGAGAAACCGGGAAACTTCTTCCTGGTTTTTCATCTCCGGGAGGCACTGCAGCAGTTTCTGGTAATGCTGCTGGTTCACGTACAGCAGGTTCGGATGCAGCCCGTGTTCGCGGTGATAGTTTTCGACGAGCCGGTACAGAAAGCTGAGCATGGTGTTGCACCTCTGCCGGATAGACCGGCTACTTCTTTCCTCCATAGATGCAATGGGCGTGCCAGGGTAGGTGAGAGGTTACGTTTCTGATCCGATGCGGCTGTCCTCCTGAATCCAGTGACCGTTGTGGAAAATCTCCAGTGGGTGGTAATTGCCCTTGTAGGCCATTTTCGAACATTCCTTGATCCAGTAGCCCAGGTAAAGCCACGACAGCTGACGTTCGGCAGCTTGCGCCACCTGCCACAACACCGCGTACACACCGAGCGCGCGGCGCTTTTCATCCGGATCGAAGAAGGTATATACCGCCGAAAGCCCGTCCGGAAGGATGTCGGTGATTGCCACCCCCAGGAGCGTTTTCTGGAGCCGGATTTCGTAGAAGACGGTATGAATATGCTGTGAGGCGAGAAAATTGATGTACTTCTTGGGGTCGGGGTCGTCCATGCCGCCACCCGGATGGCGCGCGGCCTGATAGCGCTTATACAGGTCAAAATGTTCCGGGCTGTAGAGCGGAGGGCGTGCGACGACCGACAATTCCTGGTTGCGTTTCCAGATGCGGCGTTGCCCGCGATCGGGACGAAAACGCTCGACGGGGATGCGCGCCGGAATGCAGGCATTGCACGCGCGGCAATGCGGCCGGTAGACGAGGTCGCCGCTGCGCCGGAAGCCGAGCCGCATGAAACCAGCGTACTGGCGGCTGTCGAGCGGCTGGCGCGGATCGAGGAAAAGCGATGTAGCGGTGCGACCCGGCAGGTAGCTGCACGGATGCGGCATCGAAAGAAATATTTCCGGAGGTTTCAGGTGACTCGTCATGCAGTCTCGAATGGACGGGAGTGCTATGGAATTTACAGGATAAACCCAGAATTCGTTCTTGTGAATCCTTTTACACCGTTAAATCAGGATCAAAGCGCCAGCGGCCCGGACGGTCGGGTTGTTTGAGCGCCTGTTCCAGCCGCGCCATGAAATCGTGGCGGCGGATTTCCTCCGCACCCAGACTAAAAAGATGCGCCGAGGATAGCTGGCAATCTATGAATGCGCAGCCCCAGCGTTCGAGCTGTCTCACCAGGTGCACGAACGCCACCTTGGAGGCGTCCGTTGCGCGGCTGAACATGGATTCACCGAAGAAGGCGTTACCCATGGCGACACCGTACAGACCGCCGACGAGTTTTCCTTCGCGCCAGGATTCGACGGAGTGGGCGAGCCCCCGGTCATGTAGCACGGCATAGGCCTCGATCATCTCCGGTGTGATCCATGTGCCGCCGGCTGGATTCCCGGGCCGTGGCAGCGCGCATTGCCGCATGACCTCGCGGAAGGCGGTATCGAGAGTCACATCGAAATCTTTCCGGCGCAGTGTTTTGCGCAGACTGCGCGCGACCTTCAGCTTCGCTGGAAACAGCACGGCACGCGGGTCCGGCGACCACCACAGGATCGGCTGGCCCGGGTTGTACCAGGGAAAGATTCCGTGACGATAGGCTTCGAGCAGGCGCTCGGCGCGCAGATCGCCGCCCACAGCCAGCAGGCCCTCGGGGGAAGCGAGTTCCACCGGCGGGAAGCGCAGGTCGGCAGTATTGGATTTAAGCACAAACATGGCGCGCTATTTCTCAGCCATCAGCGACTTTTTGAAAGGCGCATGTTCATTGAGTTCATTCACGTAGGCATGCACATCGAGACGCTCGCGCGCCAGATAGTCCGCAATGGCGCGGCTGAATTGCGGATGCGCGAGACGATGCGCCGAGCGGGTGACCACGGGCGTGAAACCGCGCGCCAGCTTGTGCTCGCCCTGGGCGCCGGCCTCGAAACGGCTGAGCCCCTGCGCGATGCAGTATTCGATCGCGGTGTAATAGCAGGTTTCGAAATGCAGACTGTGGAACTCCCCGCGGCTGCCCCAGTAGCGGCCGTAGAGCGTGTCGGTTCCGCGCAGATTCAACGCGCCCGCCACGTAGTCCGCGCTGCGCCGCGCGAACACCAGCACGATCCGGTCACGCATCGTATCGCCCAGCCTGCGGAAAAAATCAAGCGAGAGATAAGGCATCGCGCCATGGGCACGGATAGTGGAATGATAGAACTCATTGAAAACATTCCAGTGCGATGGTTCGATCGAACTGCCGGTATGTATTTCCATAGTAATATTCGCTTCTTGCACATGCCGGCGCTCACGCCTGATCTTCTTACGCTTGTGCGCTGTGAAGGTCGACAGGAAATCGTCGAAATCGCGGTATCCCGGGTTACTCCAGTGAAATTGGCAGCCGGTGCGCAGCAAATGACCTTCCGTCTCGAGCAATTGTGCATCTTCGGACGTCAAGAACAGCCAATGCAGGGAGGATATATGGTGTTCCCGCATGAGTCCCAGGGCGCTGTCGATGAGCTGTTTTTTTATTGCCATGGATTCAGTGCCGGCAACAGTCAACAATCGCGGTCCCGTGACGGGAGTGAACGGTATGCCGGCAACCAGCTTGGGGTAGTAGCGCAGGCCGGCCTGCTCATAGGCGTTGGCCCATGCCCAGTCGAACACATATTCCCCGTAAGAATGATTTTTCAGGTACAGCGGCAGGGCGCCGACAAGCTCGCCTGTCGGCGAATTACCGCGTCGCACGACGAGATGCCGGGGTTGCCAGCCAGTTTTGGCGCTGACGCAGCCGCTGGATTCCAGGGCCGACAGGAATTCGTGGCGCAGAAACGGATTGGATTCACCGACAAGCGCATTCCAACGCGAAGCGGGAATATTTTCCAGACTGTCGACGATGCTGACATGCATGTCTTAATTCTAAACGCGCGAGACCGAGGTATGCACGGCGTGAACGATCAGCCCTATGATTTGTGGGCTAACAACCGATTAATGCCTTCCAGGTCTTGTTCCTGGAGCATGCCGGCCGCGGCCTTCAGACGCAGGCGGCTGATCAGATAATCGTAGCGAGCCTGGGACAGACTCAGCCGGGTGCGGAACAGCTCGCGCTGCGCATTGAGCACATCCACCCCCGTGCGCACGCCGCGCTCGTAGCCGATCACGGTGGATTCGAGCGCGCGCTCGTTCGAAATCCGCGCTTGTTCCAGTGCCTGGACGCGCGCCACGCCGTTGATAACGTCGAGAAAGGATTCGCGCACCTGCTGTGCCACCTGTCGCCGCGTCTGATCCAGTCGTTGACTGGCCACTTCCAGTTGCGCCACGGATTCGCGCACCTTGGACGAAATGCCGCCGCCCTGATACAGCGGCATCTGGAACTGCAACCCGATCTGGTTCGTGGTGGATTCGATGGCGAAGCCTAGTACGCTGCCGCCTGCGTCGGAGTAGGCCCGCGAGGCGGTCAGGTCAAGCGTGGGCAGATGGCCGCCGCGGCTTTTCTCGACTTCCTGCCGTGCGATGACGACCGCTTCCTGCTGTGACTTGATGCGCTGGTTTCCGTTGACGGAGATCTCCACCCATTGATTCATGTTCGCCGGTTCGGGCCCTTGCAGGTCGAGCTTTGTCTGAAGCCGCGTCAGAGTGCCGGGTTCGTTACCGGTCAGCACCCGCAAGGCCTCCTTTCTGACCTCGAGGAAGTTGGTGGCCGTGATCTGCTGTGCTGCGGCGATGTCGTAGCGTGCCTGCGCCTCATGCACGTCCACGAGCGTGGCGTTGCCCACGGCGAAATTGCGCCTGGCCAACGTCAGCTGTTTGCTTATCGATTCTTTCTCCACGATGACGAAGTCGAGCGCATCCTGGGCGGCGAGCACGTCGAAATACGCACGACTGGTACGCAGGATCAAGTCCTGTCGCGCCGTTTCCAGTTCGAGCTCCGATTGATTGGCGCCGGCAAGTCCTTGGGCATAGACCGCGGCGTTCTGCTTGTTGTACAGCGGTTGCGTGACTTGGATAGTGTAGGCATCGGTACCGTAATGATAGGTGTTGCTGGACGTCGGCAGGGTGACTTGCTGGTCGCTTTCCGATTTGGAAGCGGAGAGCCCCAGCGTTGGCAGCAGCAGCGCACGTCCCTGGGGCGCTTTTTCGATGCCGGCCTTGTATCCCGCCTGTGCCGCCAGCCAGGCTGGGTCACTGGTTTTCGCCTGCCGATAGAGTTCGAGCAGGTCGTCGCCGGTGGCTGGGACGCTGAACACAAAAAAGATGCCGATAGAAATCCAGCGATTCATGCGCTCGCCCTCTTGGCGCCCACGCGGTGCGTGCGCCAATTCTCGACCAGCGAGTACATCGCCGGCACCACGATCAAGGTGAGCAGGGTGGAAGAGATCATGCCACCCACTACCACCAGCGCCAGCGGACGGTTGCTCTCCACGCCGGGTCCGAGTCCGATCACCGCCGGGGTCATCGCGGCGATGACCGTGAGCGAGGTGATCAGCACCGGCCGCATCCGGTGAGGGCAGGCCTCGCTCAGGGCGTCATCGATACTCTTGCCCTGCGCGCGGTACTGATTGGTAAGATCGACCAGCAGAATCGAGTTCTTGGCGACCAGACCCATCAGCAGAATCATGCCGATCATGGAGAATATATTCAGTGTGGCCTCGGTCCAGAACGACGCAATCCACAACGCCGCGACGCCACCGATGATGGCAAGCGGCTGCGCCACCATGACCACGAGCGGCTGGAGCAATGAATTGAACTGGCTGGCCAGGACCATGTAAATCATGATGAGCGCCATCCCGAAGGCGAACAGTACGTAACCGCCGGTTTTGGCGAATTCCTCCGCCTGGCCGGTGAAAGCGATGGAGTAGCCCGCGGGCAGAATCTCGCCACCGATTTTTCTGACCGCGTCCGTGGCGGCGCCGAGCGGCAGGGTTTCGAGGCTACCGTAGATGAAACCGGCATACTGGCGGTCACGCCGCGTGATGACGGCCGGGCCGAGGCCTTCCTCGAGTTTGACCAGCGTGTCCAGGCGCACCAGGTCGCCGAGCTTGTTTTTCACGTACAGGCGCTTGAGGTCGCTGGCGCTGACACGCTGGCTGGATTCTGTTTGCAGGCGGATTTTGTAGCGTTGGCTTTGGTCCTTGAACTCGGCGATGTCCACGCCGCCGGTCATGGCGTTCAGGGTCAGAGCCACATCCTGGGCGCTGATGCCGAGCTGCGCGGCGCGCTCGCGGTCGATGGTCAGATTAATCTGCGGCAGATCGAGTTTCAGATCCTTGTCCACCTTGGCCATGCCCTCGATGCTTCCCAGCCGCGTCACCATTTCGTCCGAGAGCCGGTCGATTTTTTGCAGGTCGGGACCGCGGATGGCGAACTGAAGCGGCTCGCTGCGCTGGCCACCAATGAAACTCACGGGCGCGATAAAGGCCTCAATGCCGGGGATTTGATTGATCTCACGCCGCAGCTGACCCATGATTTCCTGCTGGCTGAGCACGCGCTGCGTCTTTTCCTGCAGACGCACTAGTATTTCGCCGGCGTTCACCTGGCCTATGTCACCAAGGCCGATAGTCACGAAGTAACTGTAGACATCCGGGCGCTTGGCCAGGATGTCCTCGACCCGGGAAATTTTACCGGAGGTGTAATCGAGATTGGAGCCGAGCGGCGTGTGTACGCTGATGACAAAACGCGATTCGTCTTCCTCTGGCACGAATGTCTTGCCTACCTGTGCGAAGAAAAAAACGCTGGACAACACCACGAGGGTGGCAACACCAATGACCTTCCAGCGGTGGATAATTGCCAATCGCAGAATTGCACGATAGGCATTTTCCAGTCCGACATAAGTCCCTTCCAGTGCTTTGTACAGGCGTCCGCCGTGGTCGGGGAGCGTCAGAAAGCGCGAGCAAAGCATGGGCGTGAGCGTGAGCGATACCCACAGCGAGACCAGTACACCGATGGTGACGACCAGCGCAAACGAACTCAGGAAGCGCCCGAGGATGCCGCTGATGAACGCGACCGGAAGGAAGATCGACACCAGTGTCAGCGTCGAGGCCATCACGGCGAAGATTACCTGATCGGAACCGCGAATCGCCGCTTTCACCACCGCTTCGTGATCCTCCTCTCTATGGCGGAAGATGTTTTCGAGCACCACGATGGCGTCGTCGACGACCACGCCGATCAGCAGCAACAATCCAAGCATGGTGACCTTGTTCAGGGTGTAGTCGGCGAAGTACATCACCGCGAATGTTGCCAGCAGCGAGACCGGGATGGCGGTGGCGACGATGATGGTCGAGCGCCCGCTCTTGAGAAACACAAACACCATGATCGCCGCGAATAGCGTGCCCAGCAGCAGATGTTCCTGCAACGCCTCGATGGACTGGCGGATACTGACGGAATCGTCGGTGGAGTAACGTATCGACAGGCCCGGCGGCAATGCCGGAATGATTTCCTTCTCGACGCGCTGCTTGACCGCGTCCACCACCGCGACGGTATTGGCGCCGCTGGTTTTGACCACGCCCAGGCCCACGGCCGGGCTGCCGTTGTAACGCGCCAGTTTGCGCGGGTCTTCCAAACCGTCCTCGATCCGCGCCACGTCCTTGAGATAAATCGGCGAGCCCTGACGGTAGGCGACCACGAGCTTGTTCATGGCATTGACGGTTTCAAACTCGGCGTCGAACTTGATCAGCAGTTCGCGGCTTTCCCCGCCGAGAAATCCGCCCGGCAGCGAGATATGCTCGCGCACGAAGGCGTTGCGCACCTCGAGGGGGGAGAGATTGAACGCGTGCAGGCGTTCATTATCGAGCCAGATGCGGATGGTGCGCTTGATCTGTCCGCCGATGAGCACGTCGCCGACACCGCTGATGGTCTCGAGCCGCGGCTTGATGATTTCCTCAGCGTAGGTGTTGAGCTGCTGCACGGTGCGGTCGCCCTGCAGCGCCAGCCAGATGACGGCCGAGGCACCCACCTCGACCTTGCGCACCACCGGCGGGTCGGAGTCGTCTGGCAGTCGCTTGACCACCGCGTCCACCTTGGACTTGACCTCCTGGTAGGCGACGTCGAGATTCTTGTCGAGATCGAACTCAATGCCGACAACCGATGCACCCAGTGCCGAACTCGACATGATTGACTTGACCCCGGGCACCTGGCTGCAGGCCTCTTCAATGATGTCGGTGATATTCTTGTCGACGATATCCGGATCGGCGCCCTTCATGGTCGTGGTGACCGTCACAGCGGGGAAATCTATTTTGGGGAAGCGATCGAGGCCGAGGCGCATTAAACCGATGATGCCGAACAGGACAAGCACCAGGCTCACCATCAGGGTGAACACATGGCGCTTGATCGAAAATTCAGGCAGCGTCATGTGCCGGGCGCCGGCGGCGTGCTGGAGGCCGGCGGTGTGACGGCGCGCACGCTGACCTTGGCGCCGTCGCTCAACAGGGCAGCGCCATCGACGGCAATAATCCACCCCGGCTGGATGCCTTCGAGAATTTCAATCATGCCGTCACGCTGGATTCCGGTTTTTACCGGGTGCGCGTGTGCCACATTATCCGAGATGACATAAACCACGGCGCCCGCGGGCCGCAGCACGATGGATTGTTCCGGTACCACCGGCATGTGGCGATGAATCTCAAGTGTCACCTCGCCGCGTACGCTGCCGGCCGGCCGCCAGCCGCCGGGGTTCTTCACCTCGGCGATTACCTCAACAGTCTGGGTCATGGTGCTGAGCGCGGGGCGGATTTCGCGTATGACGCCTGTCGTCTTTTTCCCGTCCTCGAAATTGGTCAGGGTGACCGGCTGGCCGATCTTGAGGCGACGCACGATGTCCAGCGGAAACGGCAGTCGGATATTAATCCGGCGCGCGAGATCGTGGGTCGGATCGTAGGTATCCGCCTGGCTCAGCCAGGTTTCGGAGCCGACGGCGCTTTCCGTCAGCGGCAGATCGCGCGCGACGACTTGTGTCGTCGTGACATTGGCGATATTTTCCGGCGGTTTCTGTTCTTCCTTCTTGCCGCATCCAAAGGCGACGACGGCGATCACCAGCAGGACGGTCCAGAAGGATATGCGGCTCATCGAATTATTCCTTTTGTTGAGCGGTTTAAGACACGCCGGTTTTAACGACGCGCTTATGTTTTTTTTTCTGAGCCGGAGGCCAGTATCCCACGGAGCAGGATATCCACCATCATGCGGGTGTAATGCGCCGGCTCATCGGCAAAGTTGACTTCTGGAAAGTGTCGGAAGACATTGCGCGCCTGAAAGAAGAAGACATTGGCGCCGACGAGCAGCGTTGCCACCAGGGCAGGGTCCAGATCGGCGCGCAACTCGCGGTGATCCTGTCCGCGACGAATGATTGTTACCAGGTCGGAAAAGTTCTCGCCGAAAACCTGTTGCGCTATTTTGAGTTGTTCCTTCGGCATGTCCGAAAGTATCTCGCGCAAGATCAGGCGCGCGAACTGATCGTGCTCCAGAATACTTTCGAGGTGATTTTCGGCAAATTCCCCGAGATTGGCCGCCACCGCGCCTGGCTGGATGACCATGTGGTTTAACTGCCGGGTAGTTTTTTCGCAGGCTCTGCGCAGTGTCGCCTGATACAAAGCGTGTTTGGAATTAAAGTGATGAAAGACATTGGCCTTGCTGACGGAGGCTGCCTCGGCGATGGCGCTCATGGAGACCGCATCGAACCCGTGTTCCGCAAAAAGCGCTTCGGCGGCCGTGAGAATCCGGGCGATCGTGCTGCTGCCTGAACGTGTTTGATGGGTCGCCGTTTCGGAAGTCATCGCCGCAGGCCTTGCTTATCTTGCTGGTTTACCGCGATAATCAACTGACCGGTCGGTCAGTCAGGAAATCCTAACGTGAAATTTGCCGCCAGGCAATGCGCGGTTTGTCTGATTAGGAGGGGTGATGGCTTTCCGCCACAATGGCCTGCCATTGTAATGGGCGGAATTTGCCGGAGAAGCTGGAGTCTATTAGGCAAGTCGGCTAAAAAGTCATCCGTCACCCACATGAAAACAATCCTCTCCGCCTGGCTGCTGGGCCTGACCCTATCTGTAATGGCGGCACCAGCCACGGTGCTGACGTGGGAGGCTTGTGTGCAGGAAGCGACGGCCAACAATCCCGAGCTTCGTGCGGCGCGCGCCAGTCTGGAGGCGTCGGTCTTCAACGCCGAGGGCGCCTACAGCGGATATCTTCCGCAGCTATCCGCCGGCGCCGCTTACACCGATACCTCAGGCACGGTGATTGCAACGACGTCGGAGTCGGCATACATCACCTCGGTTTCGCTCAGCCAGAATCTGTTCGCCGGTTTTCAGGATCGCGCCAAGGTTGCGCAAGGCGCGGCCAACCGCGATGTTGCCGCCGCCAGCCTCGCCGCGGCGAAGGCAAAGTTAAGCCAGGACCTGAAGACCGCGTATATCGGTCTCAGGTATGCCCAGGACAACGTTATCCTGACGGAAAACATTGTCCGTCGCTCGGAAGAAAACTTCCGCCTCGTCGAACTGCGCTTCGAGAGCGGAAACGAGAACAAGGGCTCCTATCTGCTGACGAAGGCTTCGCTTGCGCAGGCACGTTATGACAATCTGCAGGCACGGCAAAATCTGGTTTCGGCACAGGCCCAGCTCGATCGCGTGCTGGGTCGCGGCGAGACCGGCGGACTCGAAGTCCGCGGCGATATTCCGCTTAGCGAGCCCGGCACAGCGCCGGACTTCCGTCAGGTGGCGCGGGAGGTGCCTGATTATCAACAGGCGGCGGCGCAGCAGAAATCCGCCGCCGCCGGCGTCACGCTGGCGCGTTCCGGTTTGTATCCCAGTCTCAATCTCTCAGGCAGCGTCGGACGAACCGGGGACAACTGGGCGCCCGAAGACTCGCGGCGCACCGTGGGACTCAATCTGAATATTCCGATCTACAGCGGCGGGAAGGATTACTACGCGACGAAAAGCGCGGTTTCGAGTCTGGAGGCGGCGGCCTCTAACACGGATTCCGCGGAATATCAGCTGGTGGTAAGGCTCAAACAAACCTATGCGGGTTACGTCGAATCGGTGGAGAAGCTCAATGTCGATCAGGCCTTTCTCGATGCTGCCAAGACGCGCGCCACGATAGCGCGCACAAAATATAATAACGGCCTGATGACGTTCGAAGACTGGGACATCATCGAAAGCGATCTCATACAAAGAGAGAAATCCTTCTTGCAGAGTCAGCGTGATCGTGTCGTGGCCGAGGCCGCCTGGGAACAGGCGCAGGGGAAAGGAGTGATTCCGTGACCATCAAGGAAACCGCGCGGAAATACCGCCGCATCATCATGTTGGCGGTGCTTGTCATGCTGGGCATCGTCGGCGCGTTTTACTGGGTGGCGGGCCGGGTGACGCCGCCGGCCTATCGGGAAGTCGCCGCCACCCGCGGCGATCTCGAGGTCACCATTCTCAGCACGGGAGTGGTGCAGCCCAAGAACCGTCTGGAAATAAAGCCACCGGTCGCAGGCCGTGCCGATGAGGTGCTGGTGCAGGAAGGACAGGTGGTGAAGAAGGGCCAGATCCTGGCCTGGATGAGTTCGACAGAGCGCGCCGCGGTAATCGATGCGGCGCGCGCCAAAGGCCCGGACGAGATCAAACGCTGGGAGGATATTTATCGAGCTACGCCGGTTCTGGCACCGATAAACGGCACCGTAATTCTGCGCAACATCGAGCCGGGCCAGACCTTCACCGGCAACGATGCGGTGCTTGTGATGTCCGACCTGCTCACCGTCAAGGCGCAGGTGGATGAAACCGATATCGCCCAGATCCGTCTGCGGCAGCCCGCGCATATCGCGTTGGACGCCTATCCGGATCGTCCATTTGCGGGGCGCGTGGACCAGATCGCCTACGACGCCAAAACCGTGAACAACGTGACGACTTACGAAGTGGATGTTTTACCCGAGAAAACACCATCCTTCATGCGTAGCGGCATGACGGCGAATGTGAGCTTTGTGGCGGAATTGCGTCAGAATGTGCTGCTGGTGCCAAGCGAAGCGATCAAATCGCGCGGCGATCATTTATATGTATTGCTGCCGTCGACTTCTCCCAACGATGCACCGACCGAAAGGGAGATCAAGACTGGCCTGAGCGACGGCAAGCGCACCGAGATCTTGGAAGGAGTGACCGAGGGCGAGAAACTACTGGTTTTGCGTGTCACTGCCGGCACGCTCACCGATGCGGCTTCGAGTCCGCTCATGCCGTTCGGCAGGAAAAAGAAGTGATTCGCAACTGGGATGATGGAACTCACAAGAGAATGGAGCATGCGCTCCGCGCACGATTTGAAAAGCTAATTACGGGTGGCTCCGCCCCCGTATTTGTATTTGTCGAATCGCCTCCGGCGATGATCAAAAGCTACTTGTGGGTGGCTGACCCACGGAAATTATTTGTGCGTGCGCTACGCGCACGATTCAAAAACCTAATTACGGGTGGCTCCGCCCCTGCACCCTGGGTTCCTTTTCTTTGCTCGTGCAAAGAAAAGGAACCAAAAGAAAGCACGCCCCCTGGTCGGCGCCGGCTTCGCCGGTTCCCTCGCCCCGCGTTTGCCTCAGCGGGTGCGCATACGGCATGTCCTTATGCCGTATGCGCACGCTCGCGGTCCCTCGCTCGCCCCTTCGGGCCCGTGCTTCGGCTTCCCGCGGCGCTCGGCTTGACCAAGGGTTTTTTTAAAACCCCACTCTTGTCAGTCGCGACGGCGGAATGGGGTGGTAGGGTTTTTCGGGTCCCCGTAGCGCGCGCCGAGTACCGCAGCCCGAGCGGGAGTTTTCAAGCGAGCCCCTGTTTGAGTCGAGCCGCGTTGTTTGCGGCCGACGAGTTGGCGAGCACCCGCTCGGGCGAGGAACGCAAGGAAGCTGTCGCGCGCACCGGGGCGTGCTTTCTCTTGGTGACTTCTCTTTGCACGAGCAAAGAGAAGTCACCCTGGGTCGGGGGCGGAGCATCCCAGATTCAAACCACGCGGTCGCAGGCCGCTCGATTGAAATAAGTGACCAATGATCGAACTCAAGGATATTTGTAAAACCTACCGCATGGGCGAAACCAGCGTGCCGGCGCTGCGCGGCGTTTCGCTTACGATCGAGCCCGGCGATTTCGTGGCGATTACAGGCCCCTCCGGCTCGGGCAAATCCACGCTGATGCACTTGATTGGCTTGCTCGACGTGCCCGATTCGGGATCCTACCGGCTGCTCGGCAAGGAAGTAGCGCACCTGGAGGAAGACGAACTGGCGGTGTTGCGACGTGAAGCCATCGGATTTGTATTCCAACAGTTCAATCTCCTGCCGCGGATCAGCGCCGGCGAAAACGTGGCGATGCCGCTGCTGTATTCGCGTCACAATCTAGATCTTGCGCGGGCCGAAACGCTGCTCGGACAGGTAGGGCTTAAGGATCGTGTGCGACATAAATCGAACGAGCTTTCCGGCGGCCAGCAGCAGCGTGTGGCGATAGCGCGCGCGCTCGTCAACGCGCCGCAGATCATCCTGGCCGACGAACCGACCGGCAATCTCGATACCGCCAGTCAACAGGAAATCCTGACAGTCCTCAAGGATCTCAACCGCAAGGGCATCACTGTCGTCATCGTCACGCATGAAGAGGAAGTCGCGCGCGAAGCGCGCCGGCGCATCCGTGTTCGCGACGGCATGATTCAGTCCGATGAGCGCACCGGACAACTTGGGCACGCTGCACCCCGGCTCGCGTCGGCGCCACGTCCCTCGAATCGCTGGTATCTGAAGGAGATTGGAGAACATTTGCACCAGGGATTGCGCACGCTCGCCACCAACAAGGTGCGCACGGCGCTCTCGATGCTGGGTATCCTGATTGGCGTCGCCGCGGTGGTGGCGATGCTTGCCTTGGGGCGTGGCGCGCAGAAGGCCATCGAAAGCCAACTCGCGTCGCTGGGATCGAATCTTCTCGTGTTGCGACAAGGTGCGGTGCGCATTGGTGGCGTGGCCCAGGAAGCGGGGGCCACAACACGGTTGACCATTGATGACGTGGCGGCAATCAAGGAAAACGTCGCGGGCATCAAGGAAGCCTCAGCCTCGGTTTCCGGCCGCGCACGGGTCACCTTTGGTAACAAGAACTGGAACACTCAGATACTGGGAACAGGCCCCGGGTATGCGCACATGCGCGCGGCGCAGCCACAGATCGGACGCTTTTTCACGGAAGCGGAGAACCAGCGGCGTTCGCGCGTGGCGGTGGTGGGTCTCACGGTGGTGCGCGAGCTCTTCGGCGATCAGAATCCGGTGGGCGAGTTTATCAAGATCAACCGGATCAACTTTCAGATTATCGGAGTGCTGCCGGAAAAGGGCGCGACCAGTTGGCGCGATCAGGACGACGTCATCGTGCTTCCGGTCGAGACGGCGATGTACCGTCTGCTGGGGAAAAATTACGTGGATTACATCGATATCGAAGCGGCCAGTCCCGAGGATCTTGAGTCTGTCAGTGACGCCACGAGGGAGTATATGTTTACGCGTCACCGGGTTCCTCTGTCGCAGCGTCAGGAAGCCTTCGAGGTTCGTAACCTGGCGGACATCAAGGCGGCCATGGCGGAGAGCAGCCGCACGATGTCGCTCCTGCTGGCCGCCATCGCCGGGATTTCACTGGTGGTGGGCGGCATCGGCATCATGAATATCATGCTGGTTTCGGTCACGGAGCGCACGCGCGAGATCGGCCTGCGTAAGGCCGTGGGCGCCCGCCGGCGCGATATCCTCTGGCAGTTCCTGGCGGAGACCGTGGTCGTGAGCGTGACCGGCGGAGTGGCCGGCATCGCCCTGGGCTGGCTGATCACGGTCCTCATGTCGCGTTTCGCCGGCTGGACGGCCGCGATAACCGTGGACGCCGTGTTGCTGGCGTTCCTGTTCTCGGCCGGCATCGGCATCCTGTTCGGCATCTACCCCGCGCGCAAGGCCGCCGGCCTTAACCCCATCGTCGCCCTGCGTTACGAATAAGCGCCCGCCCGGCAGGATATGGTACATTTCCGGCCAAGCCGAATGACAACCTTCCAACTCCCTCTCTCCCACGAAAGTGGGAGGTGAGGCGGAAACAGGAAAAGGTCCAGTGGACCTTTTCCCCGCCGAACGGGCGCACATGATTCTTGTGTGCCCCGGTGGGAACATGGAGTAAGGACGAACAATAACGACTCGCACATGAACCTTCACGAATACCAGGCAAAGGCCCTGCTGGCCGAATACGGTATCCCTGTCCCGCCGGGCCGGCCGGCATTTTCCGTGAACGAAGCCCTGGAAGCTGCCGATGAACTGGGCGGCGACACCTGGGTGGTGAAGGCGCAGATTCACGCCGGCGGACGCGGCAAAGCCGGCGGGGTGAAAAAGGTCGTCGGTCGCGACGTATTGGAGCAGACCGCGGCCGGGCTGCTCGGCACGCGGCTGACGACGCATCAGACCGGCCCCGCCGGACAGCCCGTGAAGCGGCTGCTCGTCGAACTGCCGAGCGTGGTGCTGAAGGAACTCTACCTGGCGTGTCTCGTGGACCGCGCGCTCGAGCGTATCGTTTTCATTGCTTCGAGCGCCGGCGGCATGGATATCGAGACGATCGCCGTGAAGCATCCGGAGAAAATTCTGATGGCGGTCGCCGACCCCGTGGCCGGCCTGCAGGCGTACCAGTGCCGCGAGATCGGTTTTTCTTTGGGCCTCAAGGACAAGCAGATCGCCGCGCTCACCCGCCTGATGCTCAGCATTTACCACCTTTTTTGCGCCCGCGACTTGAGTCTTGTCGAGATCAACCCGCTCGCGGTGATTTCGGACGGCGAACTGATCGCGCTCGACGCCAAGATTCAGGTGGACGACAACGCGCTGTTCCGCCAAAAGGCCTTGGCGGAACTTCACGATTCGTCGCAGGACGATCCCAAGGAGGTCAAGGCCCAGGAGTTCGGGCTCAGTTATGTCGCGCTCGACGGCAATATCGGTTGCATGGTGAACGGCGCCGGACTCGCGATGGCGACCATGGACCTGATCAAGCTGCACGGCGGGGCGCCGGCGAATTTCCTCGACGTCGGCGGCGGCACCACCGCGGACAAGGTGGCCGAGGCATTCAAGCTCATTCTCTCCGACACCAACGTGAAGGCGATCCTGGTCAATATCTTCGGCGGCATCGTGCGCTGCGATCTCATCGCCGAGGGCATCATCAAGGCGGTAAAGGAGGTCGGGATCAAGATTCCGGTGGTGGTGCGCCTCGAGGGGACCAACGTGGAAGCGGGTCGTAAGATCCTCGGAGCCTCTGGCCTCAACGTCACTCCGGCCGTGGACATGGCCGACGGTGCCAAGAAGATCGTGGAGCTGGCAAGATGAGTATCCTTTGCGACAAGAACACT
>DATICK010000216.1:0-5007 GCA_035456865.1 Sulfuricaulis sp. | reverse complement strand
TCGATCGGCTGATCCATAAATTGCGCCTGCTGAATCACGTACCCAAGATGCGCAAGGCGACCCGCGTTAGCCGGGCCGCGAAGCAAAGACGGCTGGAAGCCAAGAAGCGCCACGCGGTTATCAAGCGTGGCCGTAGCCGGGGGCACGAGGAATATTAGGGTTTCTTCATTCTGCCTGCCTGACCAAGGCTTGCCCGCAGCATTGTCATGCCTGAGGACTTCACGTAGGATGTTTCCACGCCCGACCGGAGCAATACTAGGAGGCGGGCGGTTTTGGCAATTAAATAAAAAAGAGGTATGTATGCAGACCGGTACTGTGAAGTGGTTCAATAACGCGAAGGGTTACGGCTTCATCACCCCGAGCGACGGCAGTGAGGATGTATTCGTTCATTTCTCCACCATAGAAGGGGATGGATACAAGAGCCTGAATGAAGGACAGAAGGTCGAGTTCGAGCACACTCAGGGACCGAAAGGAAAACAGGCCACGCGCGTCGTCCCCGGCTGACGACTGACGGACTGACGCCGTATCGCCGATTTATCCAACCCCGACAGCGATCGGGGAATAATGTTCATGTGGGCTTGAGTCCGCTCTGAAGCCGTTGCATTGATTTGCCCATGTCACTGGAAACGCTCACTGAACTGATCAAGGACTACGGCTATCTCGCCATCCTGATCGGAACGTTTCTGGAAGGGGAAACCATTCTTATCCTGGGCGGATTCGCCGCGCACATGGGGTTCCTCGAATTGCCGTGGGTGATTGTCAGCGCGTTCGCCGGCAGCTTCAGCGGTGACCAGCTGTATTTCTACATCGGCCGGCATTACGGACCAAAAATCATTGCCAAGCGTCTGTCGTGGCAGGAAGGCGCCGCGAAGGTTTACAAGCATCTGCATCGCCACCAGAACCTGCTCATACTGTCCTTCCGGTTCTTCTATGGTTTTCGCAACGTCACGCCGTTTGCGGTTGGCGCGGCACATGTTTCTCGCGCGCGTTTTTTCACGCTAAATCTCATCGGCGCTGTCGTGTGGGCGATTTCGTTCGCGTCTGGGGGCTATCTTTTCGGCGAGGCCATTCGCCTGTTCCTGGACGATGTCAAACGCTACGAGCTGTACGTGCTGCTTGGCCTCGTGCTGGTGGGTGTTTTGATCTGGCTGGCAACGCTGATTCGCCATCGCCGCCGGGCGCTGGCGCATAAAAAATAATCTCTTGGCCGCGCCACGCGTGGCCTGCTTATCCCGGTTTTCTTTCCAGCGCGATGGCATAAAAGCCGTCGGTGTGGTGACGGTGTGGATAAAGCCGCAGGGCGGCGCCGTTCATCGTCAGCGGCACATGCCGTCGCACCAGTATCTCGCCTGCCGGCACCGTGATGAATTCGGGATGTGCTGAAAGAAATTTTTCCACGACATCCTCGTTTTCCTCACGCAACAGACTGCACGTGGCATACACCAGCCGTCCGCCGGGTTTGACCAGTTCCCCCGCGGCGGCAAGGATACGTTGCTGCATATCCGCGAGCTCCTGCAAATTGATTTCGCGCCATTTGATGTCCGGATTGCGCCGCAGCGTGCCCGTCCCGGAGCAGGGCGCATCGACCAGCACGCGATCGATCTTGCCTTTAAGACGCTGCACTCGCGCATCGCGCTCGTGGCTGATCGCGACCATGCGCACGTTGTCGAGCCCCGCGCGCCGGAGCCGTGGCTTGAGCTTCTCCAGGCGTTTCGCCAGCACGTCGAAGGCATATACCGTGCCGGTGTTGGCCATGAGCGCACCGATATACAAGGTCTTGCCACCGGCGCCGGCACAAAAATCCACGACCATCTCCTGCCGCTTCGGTTCGAGCATCAGCGTCACCAACTGACTGCCTTCATCCTGCACTTCGAAAAAACCCTGTTTGAAGCATTGGGTCTTGAAAACGGACGCGCGTTCATTGCGCCGTAAACCGGTGGCGGAATAAGGCGTGGGCAGACACGGGAAACCTTCCCCGGCCAGCCGTGCCTCGGCTTCCTCGCGTTTGGCTTTGAGCGTATTGACGCGCAAGTCCATGGGCGCAGGCTGGTTCAGCGCGAGCGACAGCGTCAGCGCTTCGGCGTCGCCGAATTGCGCGCGCAGACGTTCCGCCAGCCAATCCGGCATATTCGTCTGGATCGCAAACGGAAGTGAGGATTTTTCAAGCGTCCGCGCACGCTCGACCATTTCACGCGCATCGCCGCGAAATCCCGTTTCTTCGAGAGCGCGGGCGCTGTAACCATGCGTCAGCAAATAGGCCGCCACGACATCCAGTAACAGCGCGTTGCCGGCAATGTGCTCAAGCAGTCGCTTTTCGCGCAGACAGCCGTAGACCGTCTCCGCCACGAAGCCGCGGTCACGCACGCCCATGTCCCGATGCGCTCGGAAATACCCTTCCATTTGCCGGTCGGCGGGCATTTTTCCGCTGAGAATGCGCTCCAGCAGCTCGGCGGCGGAATTGAGCAGTATCGGTTTAGCCATCGGTGATTGAGAAAGTTGACGCCAAGACGTGACGGCAGATTGATTATTTCCCGTAGCGCTTGAGCAAATCCTGATAGGCGTCGATGCGCCGGTCGCGGAAAAACGGCCAGATGCGACGCACGTCCTCGGTGCGCCGGCGGCTGACTTCCGCCACCAGCACCTCGGGCCTGTCGGTCGACGCCTGCGCGAGAAATTCCCCCTGCGGGCCGGCAATAAAGCTCGACCCCCAGAACTGGATGCCGGACGAACGTTCGGAGGGATCGGGTTCGAGCCCCACGCGGTTGCATGCTACCAGAGGCAGGCCGTTGGCGATCGCATGCGCGCGCTGGATGGTGACCCAGGCTTCGCGCTGGCGATTTTTTTCGGCTTCGTCGTCGCGCGGGTCCCAGCCGATGGCGGTGGGGTAGAGCAGGATATCCGCGCCGTGCATCGCCATCAGACGCGCCGCTTCCGGGTACCACTGGTCCCAGCACACCAGTACACCGAGTGTCCCGAGCGAGGTTGCCACCGGCGTGAAACCCTGGTCTCCCGGCGTGAAGTAGAATTTTTCGTGGTAACCGGGATCGTCCGGGATATGCATCTTGCGATACTGGCCTTTCAATGTTCCGTCGGCATCCAGCACGACCGCGGTATTATGGTGCACGCCGGGCGCGCGCCGCTCGAACAGCGAGCCGACGATCACAACCCCCAGTTCCCTGGCGACTTTTCCCAGTTCCTGCGTCGTCGGGCCGGGAATGGTCTCGGCCAGATCGAAGCGCTTGGTGTCTTCGGTCTGGCAAAAATAAACGCCGGCATGCAGCTCCTGCAGCAGAATCAGCCGCGCACCGTGGCTGGCCGCCTCGCGAATTCCGGCAATGGTGGCGGCGAGATTTTTGCCCCGGTCTTCGGTGCAGGCGTGCTGGACGAGGCCGACTTTGACTGTTGAATTCATGGCGCCAATGGTAGCATGTTCCGTTGCGGATTTTATTCCACCGCTTGACTGTTAACAGATGGATTTCTATCGTTTGTGCCCCAACCATCACTAAAGGAGTGAAGATATGAAACGGACAATTATTCTTGCTGCAGCGCTGTTGCTGGCGAGCCCCCTCGCCATGGCGTATCAGGCCACTGGTCCGGTGCTGGAAGTGACGGACAGCAAGATCGTGATCCAGAAAGGCAAAGAGAAATGGGAAATGGCCCGCGACGCCGGCACCAAGGTGACGGGTGACGTGAAGGTGGGTGACAAGGTGACGGTGGAATATAAAATGACCGCCACCAGCATCGAGTCCAAGGGCGGAGGCAAGGCCAAAGGCAAGGACAAGAAGTAATCACAGGTTGTCGTATCGAGAAACGGGAAGGGCCGCGAGGGTCTTCCCGTTTTATTTTCGCTGTCGTCATCCCCGCGAAGGCGGGGTGAGGCGGAGTCTTCGTGAACACACTTAACGTGTGTTCACGCCGCCGAACGGGTGCAACGGGTTTTGTTGCACCCCGGGGAGCAACAGGATTTACTTGGTATCGCGCGCTTTGCGCGCGATCTCAACAACTAATTGCGGTTCCCCGCACTGCGGGCGGGTGTCTTTCTTTGCTCGTGCCAAGAAAGAAACCAAAGAAAGCACGCCCCGGATGGCGCACTCTCCTGCG
This sequence comes from Sulfuricaulis sp., assembly GCA_035456865.1. Lineage (GTDB taxonomy): Bacteria > Pseudomonadota > Gammaproteobacteria > Acidiferrobacterales > Sulfurifustaceae > Sulfuricaulis. Next base: position 906 of record DATICK010000216.1, on the reverse strand, counting down.
CTCCGCGGCTTTGGGTCCCGGCGCTGCCCCGACGCGACATCCTATCGCGTCGGGGCAGGCGCAGACATCCCTGTCTGCGCCCCTGCAGGCGCTTGCCCAAAGCCTGGCGGTGCTCGGGTGCGCCATACGGGTATTTGAAAACTCCTCAATGTGAGGATCAGAGGTGTGTTGTTCTAACCCCGTCGGAGCGAGCCGAGCACCGCAGCGCGATCAGGGGGTTTCGCGAGACTCCTGATCGAGGCCGAGGCGCGAAGTATGCGCCCGGCGAGTTAGGCGAGCGCCTGATCGCGCGAGGAGCACAGGGTACCGCCCGGTGTGTGGGCGGCGAAGCGACCGGGCGTACTTTTCTTTGGTGACTTTCTCTTGGACAAGCAAGAGAAACTCACCCAGGGTGCAGGGGCGGAGCCACCCGCAATTAGCCGTTTAACATCGCCGTAGGCGATTCAACAGAAGAGGGATACAGTACGGGGAACTGCAATTAATACGCTGCAGCAGCAGGGTTCGACCTAAAGAACTCCTTCCGGCAATTGCATCGTTACGCAATGCAGACTGCCAAATTGATAAATGAGCGGCAGACAGTTGATCGGCACAATCTCACGATCCGGAAAGCATGCTTCCAGGCTTGCCAATGCGCCCGCGTCGGCCGGGTCATCATAGGTAGGCACCAGCACCGCACCATTGATGATGAGGAAGTTCGCATAGGTGGCTGGCAGGCGGTTGCCATCCTCATCAAGCTTCGTGCGTGGCCAGGGCAGAGGCACAAGTCGGTAGGGTTGACCATCGGCGGCGCGGAAGGTTTTCAGCTCATCCTCCATGGCCTTCAGTTCCGTGTAATGCTCGTCTTGGGGGTCGTCACAGCGCACATAGACTATGGTGCCGCGGTCGCAGTAGCGCGCGAGCGTGTCG
>DATICK010000215.1:0-5947 GCA_035456865.1 Sulfuricaulis sp. | reverse complement strand
GAGCGTTTTCGAGCCGGATTCGACCGGCACCACCTCGGCGCCGAGCAGCTTCATGCGATACACGTTGATCGCCTGGCGCTTCATGTCCTCCGAGCCCATGTACACCACGCACTGCATGCCGAAGCGCGCCGCCACGGTGGCGGTGGCCACGCCGTGCTGGCCGGCGCCGGTCTCGGCGATCACGCGTTTCTTGCCCATGTGGCGCGCGAGCAACGCCTGGCCGACGGTGTTGTTGATCTTGTGCGCGCCGGTGTGGTTCAGGTCCTCGCGCTTGAGATAAATTTTCGCCCCGCCCCAGTTATCGGTCAGGCGCCCGGCGAGATAGAGCGGGCTGGGGCGGCCGACGTAGTGGCGCAGGTCGTCGGCCAATTCCTTCTGGAATTTCTTGTCATTGCGCAGGCGTTCGTAGGCCTCGGTCAACTCCTTGAGCGGTTGCATCAGCGTTTCGGAAACGAAGATGCCGCCGTAGTCGCCGAAGTGGCCGCGTTTGTCAGGCAGGTCGTAGGCGCTCATGCGTTTTTAACTTCTTCGATGAAGGCGGAAATTTTATTCGCGTCCTTGATGCCTTTGCTATGCTCCACACCGCTGGAGACATCCACGGCGAAGGGGCGCACTTTGCGCACCGCCTCGGCAACGTTCTGCGGCGTCAGGCCGCCGGCGAGAATCACCGGCTTGCCCAGATTCTGCGGTATGCGGTTCCAGTCGAAGGCCTGCCCGGAACCGCCGGCCGCGTCGGCGACATAGGTATCGAGTAGCAGCCCGGCGGCGTCACCATAGAGGCGCGCCATCTCGCGCAAATCGACGTCGGGTTTCATGTGGATGGCCTTGATGTACAAGCGGTGGTAGCGGCGGCACTGTTCGGGCTTTTCGTTGCCGTGAAATTGTATCAGATCGAGCGGAACGTGACCCAGCACGCCTTCGACCGTGTCAGGCGCGGGATTCACGAAAAGACCCACGGTGGTGATGAACGGTGGCAACGCGCGCGTGATCTTGAGCGCCTGGTCGGGATGCACGTGGCGCGGGCTTTTCAGGTCGAACACGAAACCGATCGCATCGGCCCCGGCTTGCGCCGCGGCGATGGCATCCTCGATGCGGGTGATGCCGCAGATTTTCACGCGCGTGCGCATGTGTCCTCCGGAAGGTCGCGAAGCTTACCAGAGCGCGGCGGGAGGCGGAAGGCATGCAACGTCCAGGGGAATATCGCATGGTTTCGATGTCGAGCCGGCGGGCTTTGCGGCCACTCGTGAACAATCATCATGATGAGATCATTTCATCTCGAGCAGCGGCATGGAAGCGGCAACCGCCGGGATTTTCATTTCATCGGGATAGGTCACGGCCGTCAGGTATAGCCCGTCAGGAGCGGCGGTAACGCCACCCGCGCGGCGCTCGCGCGCCTCCAGCACCTGCTTCGTCCACGACGGCTCTCGCTCGCCGGCGCCGACAGTCATCAGCACTCCCGCGATGTTGCGTACCATGTGCTGCAAAAAAGCGTTGGCGTGGGCGTGAATATGGACCATGTCGCCGTAGCGCGTCACATCGAGGTCGCGCAGCTCGCGCACCGGACTTTTCGCCTGGCATTCGGTGGCACGAAACGAGGTGAAATCATGTTCACCGAGCAGATGGCGCGCGGCTTCGCGCATGGCCGCCACGTCGAGCAGGCGGTATTCATGCGTCACGCGCTGCGCCAGATACGTCGGACGTATCGCGCGATTGAGAATGAGGTAATGGTAATGCCGGCCGGTCGCGGAATAGCGCGCGTGAAACCCCTCATCCACCGGCCCGGCCCACAGCAGCGCGACCTCGGACGGCAAATTGCTGTTCGCGCCACGCACCCAGGAGTAATCGCTGCGCGCGGCGCTGGCATCAAAGTGGATTACCTGACCCGACGCATGCACGCCGGCATCGGTACGTCCGGCGACCGTGACCCGTATTGGTTCGTTCGCTACCTTGGACAATGCTTCTTCGACCACGGCCTGAACCGTGCGCGTCTGCTCCTGCCGCTGCCAGCCGGAGAAGCGGGAACCGTCGTATTCGAGAATGGCGGCGATGCGCATGGGGTGTATTGTACATGGTAGGAATTATTATTTTGTGTCGCCTGCGGCGACGTATAACTTGCGGGTGGCTCCGCCCCTGCACCCTTGGTGACTTTTCTTTGTACGGACAAAGAACAGTCACCAAAAGAAATCCGCCCCGGAGCCGCCGACACCCCCTTGCGCTTCTCGCCCGAGCGGGCGCTGCGCAACTCGTCGGCCGCACACAACGCGGCTCGACTCAAACAGGTGCTCGCTTAAAGACTCCCGCTCGGGCTGCGATGCTCGGCGGCGTCTACGGGTAATTGAAAACTGCTAACCCGAGACATACCGCAGGTCTCGGCGTGATCTGTGTCACCCTAGATAGTTTAGTAGTTCCTCTTTGCCCGACTGACGACGACGCAAATATAAGGTTTTATCACTCGCCGCCAGGCGTCAGAATTTTCAGGGTCGTGGAGTGATGCTCGCGCAGGTACAGCACCGCGGTCACCATCGTGGTTGCGGCCACGAACACCCAGGGATGAATGAACCAGCCGAGCGCGGCCAGGCTGAAGTAATAAGCGCGCAAGCCCTGGTTGAAGTCCTTCGAGGCGTTGGTGCTGACTTCCGCGGCGCGGTACGCGTAGGTGTTGTCAGCGGATTTGGGCGCGGCGCCGATCAGAACCGAGCAGTAATTGAACTGGCGCAGCGCCCAGGTGAATTTGAAAAAAGCATGAACGAAGATAATACCGAGCACGAGAAGCTTGAGCTCCCACTGCACCAGCGTGGTCTTTTCGGCGAAGGGAAGCGCGCGCACGATCTCGATGGCGCGGTCGCTTGATCCGAGAATCGTCAGGAGCCCGACCAAGATCAGCAGCGTGGTCGAGGCAAAAAACGACACTCCCTGCAGCAGGTTGCGCAGGATGTTCACGTCGGCGACGCGGTTGTCGCGCAGCACCATCTGGCGCATCCACTCCTCGCGAAGCCTGTGCATGACGGCGCGCAGCGAATGCTGGCGCCAGGGTCCCCGGTCCGCGTACCAGGTGTAACCGACCCAGACGGCGGCGAACCAGATCAGGCTCAGTATGTCAGTGGCTGGAATTTCGAACATGCTGGCCTCCCTTTTTTTTCGGACCGGACGACACTGTCTCATGCCTTGGGTTTCTGTTCCAGGAACGGATTCAGTGTATCGAGCGAGGGCGCGGTTGATTGTCCCCGGCTCGATCCGCTCTTTTTAAGTATCCGGTTCCGGCATGGGCAAACCGGCGAGTTTGCAGATCTCGCGCACCGGATCGCGCGGGAACAGACGATACAGAAACTTCTCGTACTCCTTGCGGTTGTGGAAGTGCATGCCGTGCTGCCGGCCAAGGGTCAGCACGAGCTGGCGCATGCTTGGATGGGTGCTGTATTGCTGGTAGTAATCGTGGAAGTAACCGATCAGCCCCCAGCTCTCGTCGTAGAGCCGGACGCCGTCCTGCTCCGCCGTCTTTTCGGCGTACTCTTCGCTCCAGTCCTCGGCATGAAGCAGAAACCCTTGTTCGTCCGTCTCGAATACCCGGTCATGTACAACCATGTTCATGGGCCACCTCCCGCGAAATGCGTTCGCCGTGTGGATGGCCGCAGTCTGAACTACTGCGATCTTTACTTATTCTACGCTTGACGTTCGTTCGATGGGTACAGACGAATGTGACACTAATAACGTTGTTATTCCCGCGCCTGCAGTTTGGCTATTACCAGCCGCTCGAAATCCCCTAGTGAACCGCAACGATTGATTTCTTCCCGCGCGACCCATATTTCCGGGGCGCCATTGTTCTTAAGAAACACCGCCGGTAATGTCACATCGCGTATGCCATATTTTTTTTCTAGCTCGTCACGGTGCAGGAATTCCACCGGCATTCCCAGCCCGGCGACGAACTGCTTCCATTCATCGCGCATGCTGAAAGTAGAATGCGTGATCGCACAGAGGTTGCAGGCATAGGTTTGCGGCGAGACGATCTTGTGGCCGATGTCGAGCAGGGTATTCACGAAACCGCTGTCGGCGTTGTAGACAAATATCAGAGTGGGTTTATTCATCGAACGCGTGTGCCGAGACAGACGCCCGGCATTACAGGTTGCGTTGTACCGCGAAAATCGCCGGCTCGTCAGGCAGGGTGCTCACGGAGAAACCGACCCGCTTCACGAGCGAAAGCATCGCACCATTTTCGGCCAGCACTTCGCCCTCCATCTTCTTGAACCCCCTGGCCTTGGCGGCTTCTATCAGCAGTGTAAGCAGCCGCGCGCCAACACCCCGGGTCTGCCACTCGTCGGCAACCACGATGGCGAACTCGCAACTGTCCCCGTCCGGATTCACGCCGTAGCGCGTTACCGCGATTTCGACCTCCTTGCCGTCCTGCATCACCACGGCAATCAGCGCCAGTTCGCGGTCGTAGTCGATCTGCGTAAAGCGCACAAGCATCTCCGGGCTGAGTTCCTCCAGCGTTTGCATGAAGCGCATGTACCTCGCCTTCGGCGAAAGATTGCGCACGAACGCCGCTTCGATATCCGCGTCCTCGGGACGGATCGGCCGCAACACGATATCCGTCCCGTCCGGCAATTGCATGTGCGAAACGAGATGGCTCGGGTACGGATAAATCGTCATATGCCCGTAGCGGTCACGTCGCGGTGGCGGTGTTTCCACCACGATGCGCACGTCGAGCGCCACGGCCCCTTGCTCATCGGCCACCAGTGGGTTGATATCGAGTTCCTTGATTTGCGGCAGCTCGCAGACCATTTCCGACACCGCCAACAGCACCTGCTCCAGCGCGGCATGGTTGACGGCCGGCATGTGACGAAACGCCGCGATCAGTTTGGCGGCGCGCGTGTTGCGGATCATGTCCTGGACGATAAAAGTATTGAGCGGCGGCAGCGCGCAGGCGCGATCGCGCAACACCTCGATCGCCACGCCACCCAGCCCGAAGCTGATCACCGGGCCGAAAACCTCGTCGCGTATCACGCCCACGTGGAGCTCGCGTCCATGCGGATGCTTGTACATGCGTTCCACGGTCGCGCCGATAATGCGCGCCTGCGGGCGCTTGCGTTTCACCGACTCGACAAGCTCGCGGTACACCGAGCGCACCGCCTGGGCATTGCCGATGTTGAGGCGTACGCCGTTGACGTCGGACTTGTGCGTAATGTCGGGTGAAGCGATCTTGAGCGTCACTGGGTAGCCGATCGACTCCGCCATCACCAGCGCCTCGCTCTCGCTGTGCGCTTCCATCCCCGGCAACAGCGGAATGCCGAACGCGTTCAACACAGCGCGCGCTTCCATGCCGGTAAGAAGTGTCCGGCGTTCAGCGAGCGCGGCATCGATGATCAAGTGGGCGCCCTCGACGTCCGGGCTGCTGTGCGGTGACAGCGGGCCCGGCACCTGGCGCAGCAACAGCTGATTGCGCTGGTAATTGGCGAGATAGGCGAAGGCCTCGACCGACGATTCGGGGCTGGGAAATTCCGGGAGCTGATGCTCGGTGAAAAGCGCGCGCGCCACCAGCACCTGCGCCTCTCCCATCCAGCAGGCCAGCACGAGCTTGTCGGTGCCGGCCGCGAGTTCCACGATGTGCTTGGCCACCGCGAGCGGGTCGGTCATGGCCTGAGGGGTCAGCATCACCAGCAAGCCGTCCACGTGGGGATCGGCCAGGCAAATCTCGGCGGCGTCGCGAAAACGCGAAGGGGACGCATCGCCCAGGATGTCCACCGGGTTGCCGTGTGACCAGTGCGACGGCAGCAGCGTGTCGAGCCGCGCTATCGTGGCGTCCGACAACGTCGCCAGCTCGACACCGAGATCGGCCGCGCGATCCGCGGCGAGCACGCCGGGTCCGCCGGCGTTGGTCACGATCGCCAGCCGGTGACCGCGCACGCGATACTTCGTGGCCAGCAACTCCGCGGCGGAGAACAGCTGCTCG
>DATICK010000214.1:0-3097 GCA_035456865.1 Sulfuricaulis sp. | reverse complement strand
CGCTGCATCTGGCCAACGTTGCCGCCGGGATTGTCGTCGGCAAACTGGGCGCGGCGACCGCGAGCCCCGCGGAAATCATGCACGAACTATCCGCAGAGGAGGAATGATGTACGTCGTTACGGGTGGAGCGGGCTTTATCGGCGCCAATCTGGTCAAGGCGCTCAATGATCGTGGCGAAAAGGATATTCTCGTCGTGGACGATCTGGAACACGGCGATAAATTCAAAAATCTTGTGGATTGCGAAATAGCGGATTATCTGGATAAACGCGATTTTCTCGAGCGGGTCGACAACGGGGAATTCAAGAAAAAGTTCAAAGCGATTCTGCATGAAGGCGCGTGTTCCGACACCATGGAGCATAACGGCGTCTTCATGATGGGTAACAATTACGAATATTCCAAGGCCTTGCTGCACTACTGTCAGGCCAGACGCATACCTTATTTATATGCCTCGTCGGCGGCGGTTTACGGCGCCGGCAAGGTCTTCCGCGAGTCGCGTGAGTGCGAGGGGCCACTCAACGTGTACGGCTACTCCAAGTGGCTGTTCGATCAATATGTGCGTCGCCTGTTTCCGAAGCGGACAGCGCAGATCGTCGGATTCCGTTATTTCAATGTCTATGGCGATCGCGAGCAACACAAGGGTCGCATGGCCTCGGTGGCATTCCATCATTTCAACCAGTACCGCGAGTCCGGCAAGGTGAAGCTATTCGAAGGTTGCGACGGTTACGGTAACGGCGAACAGCGGCGCGATTTCATCTCCGTGGAGGATGTGGTGGCGGTGAACCTGTTTTTCCTGGATCGTCCACAGAAGAGCGGAATCTTCAACGTCGGCACCGGCCGCGCACAGTCTTTTAATGACGTGGCGGCGGCGGTCATCAATAGTTTTCGGCAGATGTCGGGCAACATCCCCGCGGACCTAAAAAACCTGCAAAAAGAAGGTCAGATTGCATACATCAATTTCCCCGAAGCGTTAAAAGGCAAGTATCAAAGTTTCACGCAGGCGGATATCGCGGCACTACGCCGAGCGGGGTATAAGAAGGCCTTTCTGACCGTAGAGGAAGGAGTAGGTCGTTATGTTGCGCGCTTGTCGCATGCTGAAAATGCACCCCATGCCTGAAATAAATTGATTTAATTGGCCGAATCTCTTTAATCATGAAGAATACCGTTTTGACCAACAAAAATGTTGCCGTTATCGGGTTGGGTTATGTCGGTTTGCCTTTGGCGGTGGAGTTCGGGAAATACCTGAAGACCGTAGGTTTTGACTTAAACGAAACCAAACTGGCTAATTTTCGCCGTTGCCAGGACCCTACAGGCAGTGTCAGTACCGATGACCTGCGTTCTGCGACAAAACTTGAATACACCGCAGATCCGCGCGACCTTGCGCAGGCGGATTTTATCGTCGTTGCCGTTCCTACACCTGTCGACGATGCGCATCAACCGGACTTCAGGCCTATGCTTTCAGCATGCGATATTCTCTCGCCGCATATGAAGAAAGGCGCCATCGTCATATTCGAGTCCACTGTTTATCCGGGCGCGACCGAAGAGGTGTGCATCCCGGCAATCGAAAAAAAATCGGGAAAGCGATGGAAACAGGATTTTCATGTTGGTTATTCGCCGGAACGCATCAACCCGGGCGACCACGAGCACACGCTGACCACGATAACCAAGGTGGTTTCCGGGGACGATGCTCAGACACTTGAGTCGGTGGCGCAATTATATGAACTCGTCGTCAAAGCCGGTGTTTTTCGTACCTCCAGCATCAAGACGGCCGAGGCAGCCAAGGTCATCGAGAATACCCAGCGCGATCTGAATATTGCGCTGATGAACGAACTGGCCATCATTTTTCACAAGCTGGGCATCGATACCATCGAAGTACTGGAGGCAGCCGGCTCCAAATGGAACTTCCTGCCTTTCCGTCCGGGCCTGGTGGGCGGCCACTGCATTGGTGTCGATCCTTACTATCTGACCCAGAAGGCGGAACGGATAGGTTATCACCCGGAGGTTATACTTGCCGGCCGGCGCATCAACGATAACATGGGAAAATACGTGGCCGAACAGACCATCAAGCAGATCATTCAGGCCGGCCACTCGGTAAACGGGAGTCACGTGATCGTTCTGGGTATTACGTTCAAGGAGGATTGTTCCGATTCGCGCAACACTCGCGTGGTTGATGTGGTGAATGAGCTCAAAACATATGGAGTGAATGTCTGGGTTCATGATCCCGTGGCCGACGCCGAGGAAGCGCGGCATGAATACGGCCTGGAACTGCATTCCTGGGAGAAATTGCCGAAGGCCAAGGCGATTGTGGCGGCGGTGGCGCACAAGGAGTTTCTTAAAAAAGGCATGGACGAGATGCTCATGAAGCTGGAAAAGGGCGGAAGTTTTATAGACGTCAAATCGCGTTTCGACGTCAAGGCGCTGGCTTCCGCCGGCGTGCAGGTATGGAGGCTTTGATCCCACGTTGAACGAGGCGAACCGCGAAACGGCTTCCCGCAACTGGTATCTGGTTTACTGCAAACCACGGCAGGAAACCGTTGCCCGGGAAAATCTCGCGCGTCAGGGTTACGAAACCTATCTGCCGTTCATGCGCGATGCGCGGCGACGCCAGGGGAAGCGCGTCTCTGTCATAGCCCCGATGTTTCCCCGCTATCTGTTTATCCACCTGAGCAGCCAGACCGACAACTGGGGGCCGATACGCTCTACGCTCGGCGTGGTTTCGATTGTGCGGTTCGGTCGCGAGGCGGCGCGGGTTCCGGACAGTCTGATGGCCGTATTGCGGACCCGGGAGGATGCGCAGGGTATCCAGATTCTCCCGATCGAGGAATACAAGCCGGGAAGCCGGGTGCGGATAACCCAAGGAAGTTTTGCAGGCTATGAAGGGATTTTTCAGGCGGCCAGCAGCCGTGATCGTGTTACCGTGCTGCTCGATATTCTCGGTCGCGATGCGCGCACCAGCGTCGATACGGCCTCGATCGAGCCGGCCTGAGGCGGGCGATGATTGAGGCGACACGACTCACTTAAGCCATCCGATCGCTTGTCTCCTCTCCTGGCCCGCAAGAAAGTCGGCTTATTGCCTCAATAATCTTGGAATTCATGCGAT
>DATICK010000213.1:0-12928 GCA_035456865.1 Sulfuricaulis sp. | reverse complement strand
AACTACCTCTACGATCCGCTGCACCCCTCGGTGTTGCGCCTGATTAACATCACGATCCAGGCGGGGAAGAAGGCGCGCATACCGGTGGCGATGTGCGGCGAAATGGCGGGAGATCCGCGCTATACCAGCCTGTTGCTGGGGCTTGGACTCACCGAGTTCAGCATGCATCCGGTCACCTTGCTGGAAGTCAAGAAGATAGTGCGCAACAGTAACGCGGGGGAACTCGCCCGATTCGCCAAACGGGTGCTGAAAATTCGCGACATTCGGGAAGTACACACACTGGTGGAACAGCTCGGTTAACGCCGAGCCCGGAGAAATTAGTACCGGGAAAGTGAATTCAGCCGATTCCGCACTCCGAACGCTGACGCGCCGGACGCACAAAAACCTCGGGCGCCGGGGCGAACAACAGCGGCTGTCTTTTAACGGCGAAAATCTTCAGGCAGTTGCGGACCGATTTCCGTGGTCGGGGCGGGATAAACGTAACCGAAGGCCGGCTGGCTGTCCTGCACGATCGCGACCAAACCGCTGCGATACTTCAGACGATTGGCGCTGAATCCTTCCGTGATCCGCGGCTGGAATTTTTCCTTGAGCACCGACACCGCGGTGATCTTCTTCAGCCGGAATGGGCGCCAGAATGGCGGCGGGCGGCCGGAGGCCGAGTGCCCGCGCGTTTGATAGGCATCCATGGACAGGTCGCCGCGCTCATCGGTGTAGACAGCGTGCGGTTCCACGACGCGGATCTGCCGCTGGTCATGGTAGCGGATGGCAATGCAACGTTTTTCCTTGATGGCCTGACTGATCAGTTGAATGGTGTTGGGCAGCATTTTGCGATTCCTCACTTCCTCTACCAAATATGGCACAGGCCTGAAGAAGCGCAAATCCAGCGGATAAATGGCGGGTTTCAGGACCCCTGTGGCCATTTCTGCTGTGAAACCGGGGGACGGCGGAATCAGACCAGGAACAGGGTCGCCAAACCCAGAAAGATAAAAAAGCCGCCGCTGTCGGTGATGGCAGTGATGAGCACGCTAGAACCGCGCGCCGGATCGCGCCCGATCCGGTAGCGCACCAGCGGGATCGCCACGCCGGCGCAGGTGGCGAGCAGCAGGTTCAGCGTCATCGCCGCCGTCATCACGATGCCCAGTGAGATCCGGCCGTAGAGGATATAGGCGAAGATCCCCAGCAGCCCGCCCCACACCAGGCCGTTGACGAGACTCACGCGGATTTCCTTGGCGAACAGCGCGCGCATGCTGGTCTCGGAGATCTGGCCGAGCGCGAGCGCGCGCACGATCATGGTGATGGTCTGATTGCCGGTGTTGCCGCCGATGCCGGCGACGATAGGCATGAGCGAAGCGAGCGCCACCAGCTTTACGATCGTACTCTCGAAGGCGCCGATGACGCGCGAGGCGATGATGGCGGTGACGAGATTGATGGCGACCCAGGTCCAGCGGTTGCGCACCGTCTGCCACACGCTGGCGAACAGGTCCTCGGCCTCGCGCATGCCCGCGCGGTCGAGCCGTTCGCGCTCGGCCTGCTCGCGCATCACGTCCACGACGTCGTCCACGGTGATGCGCCCGAGCAGGCGGTTGTTTTCGTCCACCACCGGCGCCGAAATCAAATTATAGCGCTCGAACGCCGCCGCCACCTCCTTGTCCGGGGTCAGCGCCGGGAACTTGATCACCTCGCGCTCCATCACCTGCGAGACGCGTGTCCAGGCGTCGGAGGTGAGCATCTTGGCGACCGACAGCAACCCGATCACACGGTCGTCGCGGTCGACGACGAACAGGCTGTTGGTGTGTTCCGGAAGTTCGCCGCGTCGGCGCAGATATCGCAGCACCACCTCGAGGGCGATGTTCTCCCGCACCGTGATGGTATCGACGTTCATCAGGCCGCCGGCGGTGTCCTCGGGGTAGGACAGCACGGCATCGAGGCGCTGGCGGTCCTGCTTGTCGAGCGCAAACAGGATTTCCGCGATCACCTCGTCCGACAGGTCCGGAATAAGATCGGCGATGTCGTCGGTATCGAGGGCGTGCGCCGCCGCCACCAGCGCCTTGTCGTCCATCAGCTTGACGAGGTCGCCGCGCACCGCCTCCGGCAGCTCGAGCAATACCTCACCCATGTGCTGGTTGTCCACCTGCGCCCAGACGGTGGCGCGCGGCTCCGGCGGAAGGCCTTCCAGAATATGGGCGATGTCCGCGGGGTGGAGTTCGGCCAGAATACCGCTCACCGGCGCGGTATCCCCGGCCTCGAGCGCGGCCAAGACGCGTTTCAAGTGATCCGGTTTCTTTTGTTTGCGCGCCTTGGCCATGGGGATTTATCTATTTTTCGCGGCCAGAGTGTAGAGGACTCGCGCGCCGGCGCAAAGCGGAATTTGCCACGTGGGGCGCGGCCTTTGCCCAAATGGTTACGACAAGGCCGGAGGTAATGCGGAAGCGGGGTCAGCTAAGAATAATTAATCTGTGCGGATGTGGCTTAACTAATGTGTCCGAAAAAACGAGGCTACATTTCTTTGACCCCTTGTGCTTTGATTTCTCCCGCGATTCGTTTCACCAGCACCGATCCCCAACGGTCCGATAACCCACCACGCGTCCTTGGGCGTTGACCTCCCAATGAAAGTCGCAGCCTTTATACCCCACACTGGGGCCGACCGATTCGACGTATACGGCATTGCCGTTCGGGAGGTAATAGGCAGGTTTTTCCCAGTCGCTAGGATTGACGCCGATTCTCTTTTTCATATCGCCTATCGTTAGGCCTGCCTTGACAGCCTGATCTCCATAATCCTTGAGATCTGCGATGGCGCACGCCACCAGAACAAGAGTCGCAATGATAATGACCACAGACAAAAAGGGTTGGAGTAATTTAATTTTGAGCAAGCGCCAACTCTTTCCAATACCAGATATTTACCTCAACTCCCTGCCACCGTCATGCTTTCAATGAGTATCGAACCGCTGCGGATGTTGCCGCGGGCGTCCACGTCGCTGCCCACGGCGGCGATATGCTGGAACATGTCCTTGAGATTACCGGCGATGGTGATTTCCTCCACCGGATATTGAATCTCGCCGTTTTCCACCCAGAAACCGGCGGCGCCGCGTGAATAGTCGCCGGTGACCATGTTGACCCCGAAGCCGATCAGTTCCGTCACCAGCAGGCCGGTGTGCATGCGCTTCAGCAGCGCCGCGAGATCATCCCGCCCGGGCTCGATGGTGAGATTGTGCACGCCGCCGGCATTACCGGTAGTGGCCATCTTGAGCTTGCGTGCGGAATAGGAATCGAGCACGTAGCCTTGCAGAATCCCGTCGCGAACGAGGTCGCGCGGTTTGGTGGCCACGCCCTCGCTGTCGAACGCAGCGCTGCCCTGCGCGCCCTTCAGATGCGGCTGTTCGTGGATGCGCACGAAATCGGCGAACACCGGCTTGCCAATGCTGTCCAGCAGGAACGAGGCCTGGCGGTACAGGCTAGAACCGCGCACGGCACTGACCAGATGGGACAACAGGCTCGAAGCGAGAGGGGCTTCATATAATACCGGGCAATCGCGCGTGGAAAGTTTCCGGCTTCCCAGGCGCCGCAGGCTGCGGCGCGCCGCTTCCAGGCCCACCTTCTCGGGCGATTCCAGTCCTGCCGCCGCGCGCGCGACGGTGTACCAATAGTCCCGCTGCATGCCGCTGTCGTCCTGCGCGATGACGCTCACCGACAGGCTGTGGCGCGTGGCCGCGACCGTGCCCAGAAACCCGTGCGTGTTGCCATAAACCTCGAGCCCCTCGTGGGTGGACAGACTCCCGCCCTCTGAATTGGTGATGCGCTTGTCCAGGCCGCGCGCCGCGGATTCGGCCGCGCGCGAGAGCTCGATGGCCCGCTCCGTGCTCGGGTTCCAGGGGTGATGCAAATCGAGATCGGGAATGTCCTTCGCCAGCCGCTCGGGGTCGGCGAGGCCGGCGCAATCGTCTTCCGCGGTGTACTTGGCGATGGTGCAGGCGGCGCGCACGGTTTCGCGCAGCGCCGTCTCGCTGAAATCCGTGGTGCTGGCCGAAGCGGTGCGCTGTCCGAAATAGACGGTCACACCCATGCCTTTGTCACGGGTGTGCTCCACGGTTTCGACCTCGCCCAGGCGCACCGTCAATGACAAACCCTGGCTGATGTTCACGCCGGCCTCGGCCGCGCTTGCTCCGGATTTCCTGGCTTCGGCGAGCACGTACTCGACGACGGCGGAAAGCCGCGCGCGCGATTCCTTATCCGCCACCGCCGGGCTGGTCACCAGCGCGCTCAACCCTGGGTTCCTCCAACGGTCAAGCTGTCTATCTTGAGCGTCGGCTGGCCGACGCCGACCGGAACGCTCTGCCCTTCCTTGCCGCAGGTGCCCACACCGGGATCGAGCTGAAGGTCATTGCCGACCATGGACACGCGTGTCAGCACGTCCGGCCCGTTGCCAATCAGCGTCGCGCCCTTGACCGGCCGCGTGATTTTTCCGTTCTCGATCAGATACGCCTCGGAGGCGGAGAACACGAACTTTCCCGAGGTGATATCGACCTGCCCGCCGCCGAAATTGACGGCATATAAACCGCGCTCCACCGAGGCGATGATTTCCCCCGGGTCGTATTTTCCCGCCAGCATATAAGTGTTGGTCATGCGCGGCATCGGCAGATGCGCGTAGGATTCACGCCGGCCGTTGCCGGTGGGCGCCACACCCATCAGGCGCGCATTGAGTGTGTCCTGCATGTAACCCTTGAGGATGCCGTTCTCGATGAGCACGGTCTTTTGCGTCGTCGTGCCCTCGTCATCCACGTTGAGCGAACCGCGCCGGTCGGGGATCGTGCCGTCATCCACCACGGTGCATTGTTCGGACGCCACGCGTTGCCCAAGCTTGCCGGCAAACGCAGACGTGCCCTTGCGGTTGAAATCGCTTTCGAGCCCGTGGCCGATGGCCTCGTGCAGTAAAATACCGGGCCAGCCCGGGCCGAGCACCACCGGCATCGTGCCCGCCGGCGCTTCCACGGCATCGAGATTCACCAGTGCCTGGCGCACCGCTTCACGCGCGTAAGACAGCGCCTGGTCCGCGCGCGCAAAATAATCATAGGTGAAGCGCCCGCCGCCGCCGGAACTGCCCTGCTCGCGCCGGCCGTTGCTTTCCACGATCACCGTCACGTTGAGTCGCACCAGCGGACGCACGTCGCCGGCAATCGTGCCGTCGGAGCGCGCCACGAGTATCACTTCATGCGTCGAGGCCAGACTGGCCATGACCTGCTTCACGCGCGGGTCCTGCGCGCGTGCCTCCTGCTCCACGCGCTCGAGCAATTTCACCTTGGCCTCATCCGGAAGGCTCGCGAGCGGATCGTCCGGCCGGTAAAGCTGTCGCCCCGCCTCGCCGCGGAAGGCGACGGGCACGCGCGCCTGCGCGCCCTGCTGCACGATGGCGCGCGCCGCCCCGGCTGCTTCCAGCAGCGCGGGCAGAACGATTTCATCGGAATACGCGAAGCCGGTTTTTTCCCCGGCGACGGCGCGCACGCCGACGCCCTGCTCGATGCTATGACTGCCGGATTTGACCTTGCCTTCTTCCAGCGACCAGGATTCGTGCCGGCTGTATTGAAAATACAGATCGCCGTAATCCACGCTGCCCGACATCAACTGCCCGATCAGGCGCATCAACTCGGTTTCACCCAAGCCTGCGGGTTCCAGCAGGGACTTCCGGGCCAACGTCAGCATGTTCGTGCTCATGCGCTCAGTCTCCGGTGCCGGATGCTCGGCAGACTGGCACGCACGCTTTGCAGGCGCACGCGGTCACAATCGGCGATGGCATGGCCCGCGCCACGTGCCCGCCGCGCGAGCACTTCACCCCAGGGATTCACGATCATGCTGTCACCGTGTGTCTCGCGGCCGTTGGCGTGATGGCCACCCTGGGCCGCGGCGATGACATAGGCAAGATTCTCGATGGCGCGCGCCCGCACCAGCACCTCCCAATGGGCCTTGCCGGTATGCGCGGTAAAGGCGGCAGGCACGACGAACAGCTCCGCTCCCCGGTCCAGCAGCCGGCGGAAAAGTTCAGGGAAACGCAGGTCGTAACAAACGGCAAGCCCCAGCTTGCCGCAGGGCGTGTCGGCCACAACGACCTCATCGCCCGGCTCGAAGCTGCGCGACTCCAGATATTGCTCGCCATTGTCGAGGCTCACGTCAAAAAGATGAATCTTGTCGTAACGCGCCACGCGTTCCCCGCGATCGTTGAACAGCAGACAGGCGGCGCGCACCTTGTTGGCACTCTTCGCGGCGAGCGGAATCGTGCCGCCCACGAGCCAGATACGGTGCCGGCGTGCCTGCGCGGCAAGAAATTCCTGGATCGGACCTTGGCCGTCCGTTTCGACCGCCGTCAGCCGGTCGGCATCGCTGCGCGGCATGATCGCGAAATTCTCGGGCAGCACAACCAGCCCGGCACCGTCGGCTACCGCCTTTTCGATAAGCCGCGCGGCTTCGTCGAGATTCTCCGATACCACCGGACCGGATACCATCTGGACCGCCGCCACGCGCGTCACGTCACGCCTCCGTGGCCGGCACCGATGAAGCGGTTTGCGCAGGGAAGATCAGAAATTGAAACGACAGGGAAAAGTAAAATAAAACTTCGCCGCATGCCGATAGGATATCATCGAATGCCGGATTCATCATCCGCTTTCGACGGCGTCGCCGGGGATTTTGACTCCATGACTTTCACGAGCTTGTTGATCTCCGGCTTGTCCCACGGGCCCTTCACCACATAGGTGATGCGGGTGCCCGCCGCAATCTGCTTCTTGAAAATCTTCTGCGCCGCCAGCACCACCGCGGCCACCTGCGGACCCCAGACGCCCCACGTGGCAAGCGTAACGGTGTCGCTCAATTTCGGCTCCAATTCGATGGTCAGATCATAATCCTCCGCCGCCAGACCTATCCGCCCACCGATATCGATCTGTGTCGCCGGCCCGTTGATGGAAAAATTGTGGGTATAGGCATTGCCTTTTTCGATGGAAACTTGGCCGTGGATCTGGTTGTAGATAAATCCCTTGCCAAACACCGGACTGAAATCGAGCGTCAGATAACGGCTGATGGCGCTCAAGTCGAGCAGGCCAAAGAGTCGGCCGGCGCCCTGTTTAATTTGCAGGAAACGGCCCTTTTTTGCCGTTACCTCGACACCACCGCTCAGGCTAGCGAGTTGGGCATTCGCCGGCGATTCCGGCCACGACAAATGCGATTTCACGGACACCTCGCCGCCCACCATCTGATCCGGCACGCCAAAGGCCTCCATGGTCTTTCCCAAGTCGGTACTGTTGAGCTCGATAACAAAATCGCTTGCATGGTTATTGTTGACGAATTGCCAGTTGCCGCTGATATTCAGCTTCATTTCAGGCCGTGACAGATTAAATCGTTTGATCTCCCAGCCGGACTCGCTCGGGGCCGCCATGAAATCGAGTTCGCCCAGCTGTTTGTCGCGTACCTGGAAGTATTTGCTGCGCAGTTCCACCGTGGGCAGCCGGCGCGGGTCGACCTGCACATCACGACGCTCATGTTGCTTGTCCGGCAACACCAGGCGCGCCAGATCGAGCTCGAACTTGGCGGCGGGGCCTTTGCCGGAAAATTTCACGTTGCCGGCCATGGATGCACCGCTGACATTGCCGCTCCAGTCATCGCGGTTGCGGGTGAAATCGAGCGCAACGTTTCCGAGCCGGCGGTCGAACATGCTGAGCGAGCGTACCTCGGCGCTCACGCGACTGAGCAATGTCGGGATGCCACCAGGACCATCACCCAGCCACGGCCGCCACTGATCGATATCCACCTCATCCAGACGGGCGCTCACGTGCAGGCCACGCTCTTTCGGCAGCGCCACCGATTCTTCGCCGAAACCGATCCGGCCGCGCGTCAGGCTCCAGCCGCCGGTTTCGTGTCCGAACTGGAGTCTGCCGCTCATGCGATTGCCCACGCTGACCCCCAGCATGATATTGCCAGGTGTGCTCGACTCGGTGCGAACAACAAGTTTTTCCTCGGCCAGACCCTGCGGCCGGTCGAGCGGCGCCGGTAGCGATATTTTCAGGTTCCGCAGATCGGCCTCGGCGCGCAGGTCTCCCGTGTCATTGCTCCACCGCCAAGTGGCATTCCAATTGATGCCGCCCGAAACGCGCGAGGCGATCTGAGCGCCCAGCATGGGCGAGACCCCCTGCGCGGAAATAACTCCCTCTCCGTGAATACGCAGCTGGCCGTTGTCCTGGCCCGCGGTCAGAACCGTCTCACCGCCGAGAAACCGTGACCGCAAAATGCCGTCGCGAATACCTGACTCCGTGAAATTCACGCTGCCCTCTACTCCCTCTGCCGCCACCCCCGTTCCGGGAAACCGCAGCGCGCTCTTCAGGAAACGGTACTCACCGGTAACGGTGGTGGAGTGAGCTTGGCCCAGTGGAATATTCAGATCCAGGCTGAGGGCGCCCTCGCCAACACCCTGCAACCCGGCCGGTACATAGGCCAGCCAGCGCGCCGTGCCGGGCTCAGGCCTGACCTCGCGCAGAACATTCAATGTTTCGTTGACCGGGCCGGTGACGTTGCCGCTCACGTGCACAACGCGATGACCATCGCTGCTATCCTTGGTCTGGACCACAACCTGGTTTGCGTTGAGATTGCCGATTTTGCCGTTACCGGTTACCAGCACCTCGGGGCCGTTGACCGCCACATCCACTTCCGCCTGCTTGACCGGTTCCCATCCGGACAGAAAGCGATAAACGCCGCGACGCACATGTCCGCGCAACTCGAACTTGCCGGTATGCTGACGGAAGGGAAAATCGCGGATCGGACCATCGTAGATCAGGTAGCCTTCCGTAATCTCGCCGCCCAGAAATGAACGCTCCATCCACGCCAGCGTCGCTGGCGACAGGCGCTCGGCGGGATAGTAGCGCGCCGCATGGGCGCCGTTGCCGTCGTGAAAATCCACACGCAGTTTCACATAGGGTGAAACCGACGGGTCGAGCGGTACACGCACGCTCAGCTTGCCGGTGCCCTGGGCGTCGTCACTGTTCACGCGCAGATTGTTGCCTTTGATCAGCCAGTGGTCGTCGTATTTCTCCCAACTGAGTTCGGCGTTGACGCGCTTCGCCACCAATGGATTCCGGAATATCTGCGGGAGCGACACACTGATATTGTCCGAGTCGAGCCGCAGGTTGCCGGCGTAGCGCGATACGGACAAATGTCCGCTCAACCCCTGCACGCCCGGATATTTCTCAAATGGCAACACCGTGGCGGTGTTGATGTCGGTTTCAAGCAAAAAATCGTTCGAGTCACCATCCTTGTAGGCCCGCAAGTTGAAATTGTCGGCACTGCCTTCGGGCCTGGCAGCCAGCCAGTAGTCCAGCAGTGCACCGGATTTCTCGGGAGCGGTTTTGGCGGCTTCGACGAGTTCGCTCTTCAGACGCGTGGCAAAGCCAGTGATATCGCCGAGATCCAGATGTTTGACCTGAACCTGACTTTCATCCGGCTGATACAGGACGCGGAAATGCTCGGCGGCCCATGCCGGGCCGGTCAGGCCGATCATGGGATTAGCCACGTCGAGGCGCCAGCCTGAGCGCCGCGTCTTCCAACTCAGATCGCCGCCAGCCTCGCGAATACCGAGCGGTGTCACCCATCCGGGGAGAGATAGCCGCAGATCCGCGACGTGAACACTGCCGCGAACCGAGACCGGGCGACCTTGCTCCCATTCGGACCACATTTGCAGATTGAACTTGCCGAGCAAGGCTGGCGGCAGATGCTCGCGCGCAATCAGCGGCAGCGCATCGATATCCACCTCCGCCGCGCGCAGGTAGATATCCCCGTCCCATTCCGCCGAAACGAGCGGGTCGCCGCTAATGTCGAGAATCAAGGAGCACTCGCGACACATCCGTGGCGGAAATTCGGCGCTGAACTCGAGCCGGTGACGGCTGCCGCGATTCTCAAGGCTCAGATTGACGCGCTTGAGATGCACGCGAGAGTCGGTTGCCCGATGATCGAGCCATCGCATTTCGCCGTTTTCGATCTTGAGCCGGCCCTGCTGGAACAGCCAAACGAAAAATTTTTCATCATCCGTTTGCTGTGCGTCCTGCAACGGGTTGAGGCCGGAAACCCGGAAGCGTCCGTCGGCCAACCGCTCGAGCGCCAGACTCGGGTTGACAACCACGAGGCTGTTGATTTCCAGTTTTCCCCAGAGCAACGGCAGGAGCGCCAGACTGATCCGCACCTCGCTCAGCCGGATCGCCGGCTGACGCCCGTCGGTGGCGTATACCTGCATCCCATTCGCCCGGGCCCCGGGATGGAGACCGTCCCAATAGGCAAGCAGCGTATCTATGTGCACCACTTGGCCGGAACGGTGGCTCAGATACTGCTCGAGATCGGGTTTGCGCTCCTCCAGCATCGGCAGCAGGAAACGTGCGACGGCAAAAACTATCATGAGCAACACCAGCATCGCTGCCGAGGCGTAAAGGGTCCAGCGGCTGATGCGCAATGTCCAGTGGCCGACATGGAAGGCGTAGCGTTGAATCCGTTTCTTCATGACGCGAGTGATCTCAGCGGTCGAACGTTCAGAACATCCATAGGCCTATTCTGCCGTATCCGCGCTCAAAGCATAGAATTGGGTGGGGAACATCGAGAACTTGACTCCTTTGATACCGGATTCTCCCGGAAGTTTCCATCCCGTGAGTGACGGAAATCAAGATTACATCAACACCACGTCGTATTGTTCCTGGGTGTAGAGCGGTTCGACCTTGAGCTGGATGGGTTTGCCGATGAACTCCTGAAGCTTCACGAGACTGCCGGCCTCTTCATCGAGCAACAGGTCGATGACCGCCTGGGAGGCCAGCACCATGTACTCGTCGGCGCCATACTGACGCGCCTCGCGCAGGATTTCCCGAAAAATTTCATAACACACGGTCTGCGGCGTTTTCACCATCCCGCGCCCCTTGCAGACCGGGCAGGGATGACACAGGACGTGCTCCAGGCTTTCGCGCGTGCGCTTGCGCGTGAGTTCCACCAGTCCCAACGGCGACATCTCGGTCATGTACACCTTGGTGCGGTCGCGCGCGAGCGCCCGCTCCAGGGCGCGCAGCACCTGGCGCTTGTGCTCGGCTTCCGTCATGTCGATGAAATCGATAATGATCATGCCGCCCAGATTGCGCAACCGAAGCTGGCGGGCGATGGTCTGCGCCGCCTCGAGGTTGGTCTTGAAAAGCGTCTCTTCCAGATTTCGGCGACCGACGTAGGCGCCGGTGTTCACGTCGATGGTGGTCATGGCCTCGGTCTGATCCAGAACCAGATAGCCACCGGACTTGAGCATCACCTTGCTGTCGAGCGCCTTCTGGATCTCGTCCTCGACTGAATACAGATCGAAGATAGGCCGCTCGCCCGGATAATGCTCGATGCGGTCGGCAACTTCCGGAATGAATTCGATGCCGAAATCGCGTGCCTTGATGAATATCTCGCGCGAATCGATGCGTATCTTCTCGACGTTACCGCGCACCAGGTCGCGCATGGCGCGCAGCGCGAGTGGCAGGTCCTCGTGGATCAGGCTCCGCACTGCCGCGGTGCGAATGCGCTCCCGACAGGCGGCCCACACGCGGCGCAGGTAACGGATATCGGTTTCTATCTCCTCCTCGGCTGCGGTCTCGGCCAGCGTGCGCAGGATGTAACCGCCCTCCTCCGCACCTTCCGGGATGGCGGATTGGACCAGCGCGCGCAGGCGCTCGCGCGTCGCCTCATCGCCGATCTTCTGTGAGATGCCGATGTGCTTGCTGTACGGCAGGAATACAAGATAGCGTGCCGGCAGCGTTATCTGCATGGTCAGACGCGCGCCCTTGGTGCCAATCGGGTCCTTGACCACCTGCACGACAACTTCCTGTCCGTCCTGCAGCAATTCGTGAATCGGCTGTGAGACGCCTGTGCCGCTTTCGGCGGTAACAGCGGAACGGATGTCGGAAGCGTGCAAAAACGCCGTGCGTTCGAGCCCGATATCCACAAATGCCGCCTGCATGCCCGGGAGAATCCGTACCACCTTGCCGATATAAATGTTTCCAACTATTCCGCGGCTACGCGTGCGCTCGATGTAGACTTCCTGCAATACGCCGTTTTCGACGACCGCGACACGCGTTTCTTGCGGCGTCACGTTGATGAGAATTTCTTCGCTCACGCTCCCTCTCTACCGATCTTTTTCAATATCTCCGCCAGCTCGTGGAGCGGCAAGCCCATGACACCGGAATAACTCCCTTCGAGGCGTTCGATGAACGCCGCCGCCTTGCCCTGTATGGCATAGGCTCCAGCCTTGTCCAAGGGTTCGCTGGTTTCCCAGTATTGCGCGATTTCCGCCTCCGTCAACCGACTGAACGTGACGCGGCTGGTGCTCAGCGCAGCATGCTCGCTGACCTGATTGACCACGCAAACCGCGGAAAGTACTTCGTGCGTCCGACCAGACAGGCTGCGCAGCAAGGCCATGCCATGAACACGATCCTGCGGCTTTCCCAGAATCTCGCCGTCCAGCACCACTTCCGTGTCCGCCCCCAGCACCGGAAAAAACGGCAGGCCGCGCTCATGCATCAGTTTGGCCGCGAATTGCGCCTTGTCGCGCGCTACCCGCAAGACATAGTCGGCGGGCGATTCTCCGGACTGACGCACCTCGAGGATATTGGACGGTATGGCTTCAAATTGAACGCCAAGCTGGCGCAGCAGTTCCTGCCGTCGAGGAGATGCGGAAGCCAGGTAGATCATAGTTCTTACTATCTGTTCTATTTGTCTTTTAGTCGAGCCGCCTGCGGCGGCGTGTTAAGCGCAGCGAGCTGTCGTGCCATTCGGGGCGTGCTTTCTTTTGGTTTCTTTTCTTTGCACGAGCAAAGAAAAGAAACCCTGGGTGCGGGGCGGGAGCATCCCGCATTCACACAACGCCGCCGCAGGCGGCTCGACTAAAGAACACCCTCCG
>DATICK010000212.1:0-7681 GCA_035456865.1 Sulfuricaulis sp. | reverse complement strand
GGAATCCGGCTGAATTGCTTATAAATGAAGCCCTGCTTCGCTCGTCCTGACATACTTAATATGAACACGCCGGAACCGGAATAAATCCCTGGCCGGTCCCGTCATTGTCAGAACAGTCACCGGCACCGGCAACCACATTTCCAGGCCCAACGATGGATGTTTTCAATTTCCTAGGCCGTACCCGCGAAGACAAGGCAAGGCTTGAGCAGCACCGCCTGCGGCTATACCGCATTGCCTATGCCTGGACGCACAACGCCGCGCTCACGGACGACCTGGTGCAGGAGACGCTGGCCAAGGCGCTGCGCAAATCCAGCCAGTTGCGCGACCCGAATGCCGGCGAAGCGTGGTTGTACAGCATTCTCGCCAACTGTTACCGCGATCATTTCCGCCGCAGCCGCACCACGGAAGAGATTGACGAAAATACCATAACCCATGAATCCACCCCGGAGAAGGAGAGCAGCGATCAACAAGTGGTCCTCAAGGTAAGGAAGGCCATCGCCAGACTGTCGGAGGGTCAGCGTCAGGTTGTGACCCTGGTAGACATTCAAGGCCTGAGCTATTTGGAAGTGGCCCAGATCCTGAATGTGCCGATCGGTACGGTCATGAGCCGCCTGTGCCGGGCGCGTCACGCCCTCAAGGACCTGCTGGGAGATTTTGCTCCCAGGACAGCTGCTGATGAATCAAAAATCCGGAGAATCAAATGAGCAACGAAGAACAGAAGTTTTCTGACGAATTCATCAACGCCTTCGTCGACGACCAATTGACGCCGGAGGAAAAGGCGCAGGTCTATGCGCGCCTGTCCGGCAACGAGGCACTGAGCCGGCAGATCTGCGAACTGCGCAAGACTCGCGACCTGGTACAGCTCGCCTACAAGGAACCGCCCATGCCCACCCGCGACTTGGCTACACTTTCCACCGGACGAAAATTCGGTCTCGGCGTGGCCGCCGGATTTATGCTCGCCATCGGCGGTATCACCGGCTGGTTCCTGCATCAGCCCTCGGCGAACCAGGTTGCTTCCGTCGCCCAGCAGGCACCCGGAGAGGACGTACCGGCCAAGGTACTGTTCCACGTGAGCGACGGGCATGCCGACCATCTCAAGAACGTGCTGGATGACGTCGAGGAGCTGATGCAACATTACCGTCTCTCGCATCAGAAGGCACGCGTGGAAGTGATCACCAACGGCGAGGGCCTGAGTCTGTTGCTCGCCGGTATCTCGCCCTACGCCGAGCGCATTCAGAAAATGCAAAAGGAATATCACGATCTGACGTTCGTGGCCTGCCAGAACACGATCGACCGCTATCAGCAAGAGCTGGGGTTCACGGCGAAGCTGCTGCCCGGCGTCGTCGTGATTGACTCCGGTGTCGCGCAGATAATGCGTCGGCAGCACCAGGGCTGGGCTTATATCCAGGGTTAACTCGATTCAACCACCAACACACGGGAGAACTTGATCATGAAAAAACTCATTGCACTATCGGTTATGGCATTACTCAGCCTGGGCCTTAGCGCTGGCGCGGCCTACGCCGAAGACTACGGCAAGCAGAAAGTCGTTTACCATGTCAACGTCGATGACGAGAAACAGCTCAAGGCTACGCTGGGCAACATCCAGAACCACATCAACGCCGTGGGCAAGGAAAATATCGACCTGCGGGTAGTGATGCACGGTCCGGGCGTGCAACTGCTCCAGATCGCGAACAAGAACCCCGACTTCCAGGACAAGGTGAGCAACCTGAAGCGTCAGGGCGTGCACTTCAACGTTTGCAACAACACCCTGGTCGGCAAGAAGATCGACTATAAAACGGACCTCTACGACGTATCCAAAGAGGACATCGTTCCGAGTGGCGTGGCCGAGCTCGCCGCACTGCAATCGAAAGGTTTCTCGTATGTAAAACCCTGAGACAGTGCACTGTCTCTCTCCTCCAGCCCGCGCTCCTCGCGGGCTTTTTTTGTCCGGATGACGAGCGATCTCAAGCCCGACTGAACCGGAGGGATACACTGGAATCGCGAGACCACCGGACTGTTTTTTGCGATCGCTTCTCGTTATCCTAGGAACGAAGGGTGCCACCGGCCGCCCGGAGTCCTTTCACCCGCATGCAAGACCTGCTTGAAGCCCTGCCCTCGAACGAGGCGATCCGCGATTTCCTGAATTCGCCGTCCACTTGGTGGCAGATCGGTATATTTCTCGCCGGTTTGCTGCTCGCCAAACTGATCGGCGACCGGCTGCTGCCGCGCCTGCAAAGCGTCACCAAGGCCGGCGGCATCGAGGGTGTAAGCCGCACCGCAGTGCGTTCCGGCGCCTTGGCCCTCGTTCCCCTGCTGCTGTGGCTGTGGCTGCTGGCCTTGTCCGCCATCCTGCGCAATCACGGCTGGGCCACCGGCCTGCTGCGACCGGCGATGATCCTCGCCGGCGCGCTCGCCGTGATCCGCATGGGCGTGTTCGTGCTGCGTCACAGTCTCAGTCCGGGCGGACCGTTGAAGGCTTGGGAAGGCGTGCTGACTGTCACGATCTGGACCCTGGTCGCGCTGCACATTCTTGGCTGGCTCCCCTGGGTCGAAGAACTGCTCGACGACTACGCACTTAATTTCGGCAAGCTGCGGATTTCACTGCTCAACGTGGTGAGTTTCGTCCTGTCCATCGCCGTCATGCTGCTGGTCGCCTTGTGGCTGGCGAATGCCATTCGCAACCGCGTAGCGAGCAGCCGGGTACTGGACGACAGCATGAAGGTCGCGCTGTCGAAGCTGGTCAAGTTCGTGCTGCTGACGCTCGCCGTGCTCGCCGCCATGATGGCGGCGGGCATCGACATCACAGCGTTCGCGGTGTTCGGCGGTGCCCTCGGCGTGGGCCTGGGCCTGGGCCTGCAACGTGTGGTCAGCAATTTTGTCAGCGGCTTTATTCTCGTTTTCGAAGGTTCCATACGTCCGGGCGATGTCATCAGTTTCGGCAACACTTTCGGTACGGTCAGGGCACTGCATACGCGCCACATCGTGATTCACACGCGTGACGGCATGGACATTCTGGTGCCCAACGAAAACCTCATGACCTCCGAAATCACCAACTGGTCCTATGAAGGCGACCGCAAGATCCGCCTGCGGCTGCCGATACAGACCGGTTATAACGACAATCCGGAACAAGTCGTCGCGCGGCTCGAGCGCATCGCGATGGAACACAACCGTGTGCTGAAGGATCCCGCGCCCGCGGCCGTACTGACCGGTTTCGGGGACAATGGCGTGAATCTGGAATTGCTTGTGTGGACCGAAGATCCCGAACGCGGCGCCGACGTGCGTTCCGATCTGTTCCAGCATATCTGGAAGGATTTCAAAACCGCGGGTATTACCCTGCCCTTTCCGCAACGCGATCTCTATATCAAGGAATTTCCGGGCTCGGCAACTTCCCCTGCTGACGCCAGATCAGGTAGTCGCGCAAAATCCGCGCGTGGTCGAAAGCCAACGGCGAAGGCAAGCCCTCCGGACTGAATATCGCCACGCCTGCGGCATCGTCCTGCGCGCGCGGCTCGCCAACCGCCTCGGCGACATACACCGCCGAGGCGGTATGGCCGCGCGGATCGCGTGTCGGATTGGAGTAACAACCCAACAATAGCTTGAGCGTCACGCGCAATGCCGTTTCCTCTTCGGCTTCGCGCACGGCGGCATGTTCGAGCGATTCACCGACGTCGACAAACCCGCCGGGCAGGGCCCAACCATGCGGCGGATTCTTGCGCCGGATGAGCACAATCGGCACATCCGGGCGATCCTTGAGTTCAATAATGATGTCCGTGGTGAGCGCTGGCGTCTTCGGTACGGGCATATTCTCTCGAAATAGGAGGCTTTTGTCGGATTCCGCGCGACCACACGCGGTCAAGGGCTGTTTCTGGTATACTTCCATAGTACATTATTAAATTAAACGGGGCTTCGCGAATGCTTGAAGGACTGATCACTTTCCCATGGTGGGGATACTTCTTCGTTGCACTTATCTTTACTCACATCACTATCGTCGCTGTCACCCTCTATCTTCATCGTTACCAGGCCCATCGGGCGCTGGAGATTCATCCCGTCATCAGCCACTTCTTCCGCTTCTGGTTGTGGCTGACCACCGGCATGGTCACGAAAGAATGGGCGGCCGTCCATCGCAAGCATCACGCCAAGGTGGAAACACCGGACGATCCGCACAGCCCCCGGCAGTTCGGCATCCGCACGGTAATGTGGCAGGGCGCGGAACTCTATCGCAAAGAGTCGAAAAGCCTCGAAACGACGGAGAAGTACGGTCACGGCACGCCGGATGACTGGCTGGAGCGCAACCTGTACACACGCCATAGCGGGAAAGGCCTGGCCTTGATGTTCGTGATCGACGTTGCGCTGTTCGGCCCGATCGGCATCACCATCTGGGCGATACAGATGATCTGGATTCCGATCTTTGCAGCCGGCATCATCAACGGCGTCGGCCATTACTGGGGCTATCGCAATTACGAGGTCAGCGACGCCAGCACCAACATCGTCCCCTGGGGCATCCTGATCGGCGGCGAGGAGCTGCACAACAATCATCATACCTTCGGGAGTTCCGCCAAGTTTTCGTCCAAGTGGTGGGAATTCGATATCGGCTGGTTGTACATCCAGGCGATGAAGGCGCTGGGACTGGCGCGCGTTAAAAAAATTCCGCCGGAACTCACCTGCGATTCCGCCAAACAGCACATCGATGTCGACACGGTGAAGGCCGTGATCACGGCACGCTTTCTGGTCATGTCGCAGTTTGCGCGCGAAGTCATGCAGCATGTGCATCGTGAGGAACTGAAGAAGGCAGACCGCACTGATCGCGAATCCTGGGCACTGCTCAAACGCGCGCGGCGGCTCATGGTGCGCGAGGCGGGATTGCTCGATGAGACCTCGCACAAGTGGCTGGACAAAATCTTGGAGCAGAATGGTACCCTGAAGACCGTGTATACCATGAAGCAGAAACTGCAGGCCGTCTGGCAGCGCTCCGCCACCACGCAAGAGAATCTGCGGCAGGCATTGCAGGAATGGTGCCGCGAGGCCGAGGCGACCGGGATCAAGGCATTGCAGGATTTTTCGCAAAAAGTCCGGACTTATACGCTCGCTCGTGTCGCGACTTGATTCATCGCTGCTTTCTATCCTGTTGATAAAAAAAACCCGCCAGTGGCGGGTTTTTTGTTTTCAAGGCAGGGTTTGCTTCAGGCTGGTTTGGCCAGGCGCTTGTGGAGCGGACTGTGGCGAGGAAAATGCGCCAGGAGAAAATGCATTTGGTCCGCGAGAATCTTCTTGCCCTGGAGATATATATATTCGGCGTGGGTCGGCATGAACGGTACTGCGAGCAGTTCCAGCCCCGCCTGCTCCGGCGTGCGCCCCGCCTTGTGGTTGTTGCAGCGTTTGCAGGCGGTCACGACGTTGTTCCAGGTATCCGTGCCGCCGATGCTCAAGGGTTTGATGTGGTCGCGCGACAGGCCTCGGGATGAGAACTGCCCGCCGCAATACATGCACAGATGCGCATCGCGGGCGAACAGCGTCTGGTTGTTGAGCGGCGGAACGTAATGCGCCCGCGCCTTAAGGACGGCGTGGCTGTCCCCGTGGGTCGCGATGATGGAGTTGATTTCGATGACGGAACGGCGTCCGGTGATGGCATTGTGCCCGCCGTGGATATGGTACAGCGACACACCGCAAGTGTAGGCTACCTGCCCGAGATGATAGACCCGCACGGCCTCTTTGAAATCAATCCATTCAAGCGGCATCCCGGATGCGTCGGTCCTCAGTACTTGCTGATTTAATGCATACACAACGGATCTTCCCTAATTCAAAATACCGTTACGGGCGATATTTATCTCAGAAAAACGGAGGCTTGTACATAGTAAAACCCCCGCGCCAGCAGCCTGAGCAATGCTTTCCCCCATATCAGAATAGCGCAAACAATAAAGCCCGGCGAGCCGGGCTTTGATTTATCGATGGTTCTCAAGATCGAGAGTCACACCTACTTGATCTTGGCTTCCTTGTACGCAACATGCTTACGGACCACCGGGTCGTATTTCCTGAACTCGAGCTTGTCCGGGGTAGTGCGCTTGTTCTTGGTCGTGGTGTAAAAATGCCCCGTCCCGGCGCTGGAAACGAGCTTGATCTTTTCACGTGCTGATTTGGCCATGGTACGGTTCCTCTTTAAACCTTCTCACCGCGGGCGCGCATCTCGGCCAGTACGGCGTCTATGCCCTTCTTGTCGATGGTACGCAGGCCCTGGCTCGACAGGCGCAGCGACACCCAGCGTTTCTCGCTCTCCACCCACAGGCGGCGATTCTGCAAATTGGGCAGGAAACGGCGGCGGGTCCTGTTGTTCGCATGGGACACGTTATTGCCCGTCCGTACGCGCTTGCCCGTCACCTGACATACTCTCGACATCGGAAATCTCCCAAAACGGATGGCCCGGGGGCCTTCAAAGGACGGCTTTTATATCAGATATATGGTGGTCTGTGTAGGGGCCTCCCTGCAGACCCCTGATCTAGCAGGCCCGACGGCTGCTGGTCGCGAGCCAGCGCTATGAAACCTGCGCCAGCGGTTAAATCAGCCCCCGCTCGCTGAAGGACACCATCTCGCCGTCCCCTACTACCAGGTGATCCAGCAACCGAATATCCACCAGCGTCAGCGCCTCCCGCAGGCGGGTGGTCAGGAGTTCATCCGCGCGGCTGGGTTCGGCCACCCCCGAAGGGTGATTATGCACCAGAATCACGGCGCCGGCGTTGTGCTTGAGCGCGCGCTTGATGATCTCCCGCGGATACACCGCGGTACCGTTCAGGGTGCCCTGGAACAGCTCCTCAAAGGCCAGCACCCGGTGGCGGTTGTCGAGGAACAGCGCGCAGAACACCTCGTTTTTGCGATCCCGCAGCTGGGCCTGAAGGAAATCCATCGTGTCGCGGGTGGAACCGAGTGTCACCTCACGCTTGAGCTTTTCCGCGAGAAAACGGCGCCCCATTTCCAGGCTGGCCTGCAGCTGGGCGTATTTGGCCTCGCCCATGCCCGACGCCTGACACAGTTCCTCCATGTTCGCCGTCAGCAGTTCCCGCAGACCGCCGAAGCGGGCGAGCAGGTCGCGCGCCAGGTCCACGGCGGTTTTGCCGGGAACACCGCTGCGGATGAAAATCGCCAGCAACTCGGCGTCCGAGAGGGTCGCCGGGCCGCTCTGCAACAGCTTTTCACGAGGCCGTTCGTATTCCGGCCATTCGCTGATCGCCATGGGACTGTTCCTTGCAATTTGTTCCCTGCTCAACAGGCAAGTACACTTTAACATATGGGCAGTCTGACAAATAAACGCGTTCTGCTGGGTGTCACCGGCGGCATCGCGGCGTACAAAAGCGCCGACCTGGTGCGGCGTCTGCGCGACGCCGGCGCCGAGGTGCGCGTGATCATGACCCGGTCGGCGACCGAGTTCATCACGCCCCTAACACTTCAGGCGGTAAGCGGTCACCCGGTGCATCAACAGTTGCTCGACACCGGCGCCGAGGCGGGCATGGGCCATATCGATCTCGCGCGCTGGGCCGACGCCGTGCTGGTGGCGCCGGCGAGCGCCAATTTCCTGGCGCGGCTGGCGCAGGGACGCGCCGACGATCTGCTGAGCGCGGTATGTCTCGCGACCGAGGCGCCGGTCGCGGTGGCCCCCGCGATGAACCAGCAGATGTGGAACAACGCCGCCACC
>DATICK010000211.1:0-7332 GCA_035456865.1 Sulfuricaulis sp. | reverse complement strand
TCCCAGCGTCCGGATTCCTGCCACAGTTCCGCCGGCTGCACCGCCGGCATCAGAACCTCCTGAGCGCCGGCGCGGTTCATTTCCTCGCGCACGATGTTCTCGACCTTGCGCAGCGCGCGCAGACCCAGCGGCAGCCAGGTGTAGATGCCGGCGGCGAGCTTGCGGATCATACCGGCGCGCAGCATCAGTTGATGGCTGACGGTCTCGGCCTCGGCCGGGGTTTCGCGGATGGTGGAAAGCAGGAATCGGGAAACGCGCATGGATGTCGTTGTTCTCGTTGATCGGAAACGGGGTGGAGTATAAGTCAGGAGGGCGGCACTCCAAAGTGCCGCGCGCGACGGGAAACGGCCCAGGACTTACTTTATATTCAGCGCTTCCTTGACGATCCCGTCGAGCAGTTCTTCCACCGCCTTCAACGAGGCCTTCGACGCCTCGGTGCCGACCGGTTGCGGCCGGCGATAGCCGACATACACGGTTTTGGGGTCCTGGGGCAGGGTGTAGAGCACGATGATATAGGGACAGAAGACTATATTGGCGGGGTCAGCCTCCATCATGCGCCGCGAGACCGTGGCCGAGCAGAACTGCAGCGACTCGGCTTGGCCGAATACCGGCTTCGTCGTGCCGAGGTCCTTGCCGGTACGATCCAGCATGGCACCGATATAGGAAATGTGGTCCACCACGAGGCCGCGGCCCGTGATCGCCATCATGAGATCATCCTTGACGTTGCTGAACTCAGCTTTGGTTGTATACAGCCTGAGATGGTCGGCCTCGGCGGCCATCGCATTCGGGAACGTGCTGACGAACAATCCGATGACAGGCATCAAGAAGGCAAGACGTGTCATGGCGGCTCTCCTGTACGGCGGTATCCGGGCGCGTATGAGTATATCGTAGCGTTTCCGCCGGCGCGCATGAACATCCTCATCCTCCGGCGGAGGAAGAGGATGTCATCCGGAAGATGGACTTAATAGCGCGGTCCGGGTCCCATTCCTCCACCACCAGGACCCATGCCACCACCAGGTCCCATACCGCCACCGGGACCCATGCCACCGCCGCCAGGCCCCATGCCTTGGCCCTTGCCGCGGGGCGGCGGCTCAGTCGGCAGGGTAACGCCCTTTTCCTTGGCACGAATCTGCATCTGCTCGTGATGTTGCTTGCGGATCTGTTCGCGCTCCTGCTCGGTTTTCGCAGCACGCATTCGGGCTTGATACTCGCTGCGCTCCTGCTGGGTCATCAGTTGCGAGCCGTAAATCTGATCCTGAGTCCGCAGACGGTCCTGGTCGCGCGTCTGATCCTTGTCCGGCGTCTGCAGGCGATCCTGATCACGGGTGCGATCCTGATCCTGGTCCGCGGCGTATCCCACCGCGACCAAGGCAGGCAAAAGCGCCGCGATCACGGCGGTGTAAATCAATGTGCGTTTCATGACAGTTCTCCTTAACGATTGAATTGAACAGATTTCTTCAGATTCTGTCCATATTAAATACCTATGAGCCGGTGAAGTCACTTTGATGCTTGGCGATATCCAGAATGAACCTGAAGATACCCGTCATAACGCACGAGCGCAGGCATGGTGCACAGGTTACACCGCGACTGATTGCCGCACGCCGGAGACGCGCTAACCCGGGAAACAGCCAGTTCTTCGGCTAGGGAAGTTCTGAATAATTCACTATTCACGCGGCGAAAGGCTTTGATTCCTGCGGCATCCACGCTATCTCGCGAGAGCTATCGTGTATTAATCAGAACTTCCCTGGCTGTTTCCTGCAGGCCAGAGTTGGGCCGCGCCGCGCACGCCGGAGGAATCGCCGTGCACGTGCGGCAGGATTTGAGTGCGTAGTTCGTCGTTGAATACATATTGCTCGACACGCGCGCGGCCTTCGGTGTAGAGGCGCGCGATGTTCGACATGCCGCCGCCGAGCACGACCACGTCCGGATCGAGAATGTTGATCACCACCGATAGTGCGCGCCCGAAGCGGTCCAGATAGCGCTGCATCGCGGCTTCGGCCAAGGCGTCGCCCTGTGCGGCGTGCGTGACGATCTGTTTCGCATCGAGCGACGGATCGCCTCCATGTGCCGCGTAATCGCGCGCGAGCCCGGGTCCGGAAAGATACGTTTCCACGCAACCGTATCGCCCGCAGTAGCAAAGGGGTTCGTCCGGTTCGAGCACATTGTGACTCGCCACATCCCTGTCGTTCGCTCCTTCGGGGCGCACTGAAGCGCGTCCAATTTCCTTCCCGAGGAAATTGTGCCCCCATTCGCCCGCGATGTGCTGCAGACCCTCGATCAATTGACCGTTGATGACGATGCCGCCGCCGACACCGGTTCCCAGGATGACGCCGAATACCACGCCGGTGCCTTGCCCCGCGCCGTCGAGCGCTTCCGACAATGCGAAGCAATTGGCATCGTTGGCGAGACGGATCGGGCGCGCCAGAATTCGCTCGAGATCGTCCTTGATCGGTTTGCCGTTGAGACAAATTGTGTTGGAATTTTTGAGACAGCCGGTGCGGGTGGATATCGCGCCCGGCGTGCCGATGCCGACGCGGCAGGATTGACCGGCCTTTTTCTCGAGATCGAGTACCAGCGTGTGTATGGTTTTCAGGATGGCACGGTAACCACGGTCCTGCGGCGTGGGGCATCGCTCGCAGTAAAGCATTTTGCCGGCCTCGTTAATGACGATGCCCTCGGTTTTGGTGCCGCCGAGGTCGATTCCGATTCGAAGCATAGAATTACTCCAGTGCCTGTGTTGAGACGTGAGGTTCGGTCAGCGCCAGCAGCGCGTAGGCGCCGAGAGCCGCGGCGAGCGAGACGAGGTAGGCGTAAGGCAGATGCAGCAAATAATGACTGAAGATCCAGGTGACCATGCCCGCGGCCAGCGCGGCGTAAGCGGCGCGCGCGTGCCCGAAGCGCGTGAACAGGCCCATCAATGCAACGGTGAAAACGCCGGCGCTGCCGAAGGCCGAAGCCTGCTCCACCAATTCGTATACGCCTTCCGAGTATCGCGCCAGCAAGTAGGCGATCGCACCGCCGAAGATCACGCTTGCGCGTGCCGTGCGGACCTTGGCCCGGTTGTCCAGGCCGGAAATGAGGGGGACGACCAGGTTGTGCGATAGCAGCGCCGCGGCCGCAAGCAGCGCGCTGGCCACCGTGGAAAGTATGGCCGAGATGATGGCGCCCACGAAAACTATATAAGGAATCGTCGTGAGATATTTCCGGGCGATCTGCGGCAGCAGCTGTTCCGGTTCCGTCAATCCGGGCAGCAGATTCGCACCCACCAGACCGATGAATACCGGGATCAGGCCGAAGGTGAGATAAAGACCGCCTCCCAGCAGCGAGGCGCGGCGCGCGACCTGCGGCGTATGTGAAGAAAGAATGACGGCGACCAGTTCTTGGGCGAGCACCGATCCGACGACAGGGATGGCCCAGCGCTCGGCAACCTGCAGCCACGGCGTCTCGGGGCCGCCGAACAGTTGAAGGCGTTGCGGGTCGATCGAGGCGACGGCGGCTTCGAGGCCACCGGCGGCGCCGATCACCGCGAACAACAGGATCAGGAGCCCGATCATGACCATGATGCCCTGCACCAGGTCGGTGACGGCATCTGCGAGCATACCGCCGTACACGGTGTACACGACCACAAAGCCAGCAGCCAGCCCGATGGCGAGCTCGACGTCGAAGCTCGAAGTTGCCGAGATGACCTGACCCATCGCGCGGATTTGAGCCGCGGCCCACATGATCGAGGTCGGCACCATGAGGAGCACCGCGAACCGTTCTACGCCGGGCGAGAAACGCCGGCGGAACAAGTCGGCGAGCGTGGTGAGCTTGCGCCGCCACAGCGGCACGGCGAAGAAAAATCCCATGAGGAACAGGCACGCCGCGTAACCGAAGGGGTCGGCGGTGCTGCCGGCGAGTCCATTCGCGTAAACCGCGCCGGCCGCGCCGATGCAGGTTTCGGCGCCGAACCAGGTGGCGAAGATGGTGAAGGTCGCGAGGCCGATTCCGAAGCGGCGCCCGGCGATCAGGTAGTCATTCTCGTTGCGCGTCCGCCGGGCAACGACGATGACGATCAGCATTTGGATGAGAACGTATCCCAGAATGCCAATCAGCATCGGGTTCATGCAGGCGTTATCTCAGGTCACGAATCCAGCGATCGTAGAATTTGTCGGCGATGCCTTGCAGACGCTTTACCCGTGTATCGAGGTCGGTCGTCATTGCCCGAGGGTTCTGGACGGTGGCGCATACCGGCGCAAGTTCGTCCGCGCTCACGCGCGCCCATTCGCTCACCATGTCGGAAGTCATTTCAATGTGGCACTGGAACGCCAGCGTTTTCCCGATAACGAACGCCTGGTTGGCGCAGTCGCGCGAGGCAAGGATGCGCGTGGCGCCGGGCGGAATCGAAAACGTTTCGCCGTGCCAGTGAAATACTTCGAATTCCGCGGGCAGTTCATCGAGCCAGCGGTCCGCGACCGTTCCCTCGACGCGGCTGACCGGCAACCAGCCCATTTCCTTGACCGGATTTTTCGTGATCGTTCCGCCGAGCGCCTTGCTGATTAATTGTCCGCCAAGACAATGGCCGAGGACCGGAATATCCGCGGCGACGGCCTTACGAATCAAATCAGTGACTTTCGGAATCCACGGCAGCAGGTCGTTGACACTCATGGGCCCGCCCATGAATACGAGCCCCGAAACGCCGTCTATGCTTGAGGGGATGGGATCGCCCCGGTCGATCCGGATAAGGCGCCAGGGCCGGCGATGGCGGTCGAGATAATCGGCCAGGTAACCGGGCCCCTCTTGCGGCGCGTGGCGGAAAATCAGGATTTCCTGCATGCGCCGATTGTATCGTCTGTCATGGGTTTAAGAAATATGGCTATCCGTAAACTCACCGTGAAATTCATCATGACCGCCGTGCTGATGCTCGCCACGTCCGGAGCCGGCGCGGCGGAAAAGATTTCCCTGCAAGCTTTGTTCAAGGACAAGGCGATCATTGTTGTCGACGGCGCACGCCATGTCATGAAGAGCGGCGAGACGAGCTCGGAAGGGATCAAGCTGCTCGCGACCGATACGCAGGAAGAAAAGGCCGAGGTTGAAATCGACGGAAAACGCGAAGTGCTCAGGCTTGGCATGGTGGTGGCGGGTTTTGACTCGAAAGGAAAGGGGAATGTCGTGCTCTATCCTGATCGCAGCGGGCATTTCTTCGCCGATGGACAGATCAATGGCACCGCTGTGCGTTTTTTGGTGGACACCGGTGCCACCGTGATTGCGATGAGCAGTGTAATCGCCAAACGCATCGGAATCGATTATGTCAGGAACGGCTACCCGGGCATGGCCAGCACTCCCGCCGGAAATGTGCGCACCTATAACTTATCGCTGAATAATGTCCAGGTCGGTGGCATCACTCTTTATAATGTGCAAGGAAGCGTAATCGAAGGCAACCATCCGCGGGAAGCGTTGCTCGGCATGTCCTTCCTCGGCCAACTCGACATGAAGCGCGATGGGGAAAAAATGGAGTTGTCCGAGCGTTAGGGGATTTCTGATCGCATCCGTTCGCGATGAGCCTTTGTCCTCGCTCAAGACAGGCCTGCCCTGAGCGCACCGTTCAGTCTTCGACAAACTCAGACCGAACGGTGAAAGGATCAGAACCGGAACCCGATCTTGGCGCTGTAGGAAGGGGCGTCGCCGGTTTTGTCCGCCTCGAGAGCGAGATTGATGAGGCCAAAATTCAGGTTGCCGCCGACGAAATATTTTCCCTGGGTAAATTCTTCTTTCTTGAGGTTCGCGACACCGACAGGTTCAGAGGTTGTCCAGATTTGTCCCACCCCCGCATACGGCGTGAAGATCGTAAGGCGCATCGAGATCAGCAGCTCAAGACCGGTGGTGTGGAAGTCGAGTTCATTGATGCCCGAAAGCTTCGAATAGGTGCCACGCAGGCCCAGCGCCGGTGTCACCGTGCCGCCATCGAGGATGGCATAGCGAACTTCGGCGCCCCACAGTGTCATGTCTGTGTCGGGAACGGAGGAATAAAATGCGCCCAGATCGAATCCGGCCGGCAGGCCCTTGTGCAGGTGCAATTTCGGAACATAGACGGTGTCGTGGACGGTTCCGGAACTGGCCAGATCCCAGGCATCGGGGTTTTGCAGTGTTGTGGCGCTTACCTCCACACCGATGTCGAAGCCGGTGAGACCCAGCGGCGTGGCCGGAATGACACCCTTGTAGCTCGCCACCGCACCCAGATCCTCCGACAGGTTACGGAATTCCGTCTGGTTCAGTAGGTTGATCTGGTCGATACTGTCGGCGGCGATTGCCGGCGTGATGGCGGCCAGCATGACGGCCAGGGAGACGAGTGCGCGTTTCATCGTAATTCTCCTTTAGGTAATTTTGGTTCTCAACGTGATATCGATAGTTAATCGTAACGGCATGGACGAAGTATAGCCTTACCGCTGATCTGCCCGATAGTCGCGGGAGGCGGCCATTGGCGAATTCAGTTTCGCCGCGGCGGGAAAATCTTGTCCGGATTGAGAATTCCCCTGGGGTCGAATTGATGCTTGATCCGGCGCATGAGATCGAGGGTCACGGGATCGATCGCGCGGTTGATATAGTCGCGCTTGGCAATCCCGATGCCATGTTCGCCGGACAGCGTGCCGCCGAGTTTCAGCACCAGATCGAACACCTTCGATACACAGGGCAAGGCGTTGCGCTCCTGTTGCGGGTCCTGGCTGTCGTAGAGCAGATTCACGTGGATATTGCCGTTGCCGGCATGCCCGAAATTCACGATCGGGATGCCATATTCGCGCGACAGTTGTTCAAGTCCGTCGATCAGGTCGGGGATGCGCGAGACCGGTACCACCACGTCCTCGTTCAGTTTGTTGGGCGCGATGTTGCGCAGCGCCGGCGACAACGCCTTGCGCGTCGCCCACAGGGCCGATGCTTCGGCCTTGGTGCCGGCGGCAGCGAGGCTCAATAGCCCATCGCCGCGGGCGGCGGTGGAAATGCCGGCCACGATACTACCCATAGCCGCCTCCGGACCATCCACCTCGATCATGAGCAGCGCCCCGGCGCCGCGCGGCAGTTCCGCCGCCGAGTAATTCCGGATCATTTCGATCGCCGCCGCGTCCATGAACTCGAGCGCGTACGGCGTGACCGGTTGCGCCATGATGCGCGACACCGCCGCCGCGGCCGCGCGCACGTCGGCATACACCGCCTGCAGCGTGCGGTGCGATTCGGGCAGCGACGTAAGCTTGAGCGTTGCTTCCGTCACGATGGCGAGTGTGCCCTCCGAGCCGATGATCAGGCGCGTCAGGTCGTAGCCCACGACACCCTTGGTCGTGTAGGTGCCGGTGTGAATCT
>DATICK010000210.1:0-4928 GCA_035456865.1 Sulfuricaulis sp. | reverse complement strand
GTCGGCGATGGGCGAGATGCCGATGCCCGGCGGCTGGACGATGTCGATGGCGTGGATGCGGATGCCCGGACAGACGTGGCCCGGCGCCGCGGCGTCGTTCCTCGGCATGTGGGTCGTGATGATGGTGGCGATGATGCTGCCGTCCTTGGTCCCGATGCTGTGGCGCTACCGCCAGGCCGTTGGCAGGACAGGCGAGGCGCGCCTCGGTCGGCTGACCGCGCTCGTGGGCGTGGGTTACTTCTTCGTGTGGACCGTGTTCGGAATGGCCGCCTTTCCGCTGGGCGTCGCGCTGGCGGCGGTCGAGATGCAGTGGCCGGCGCTGGCGCGCGCCGTTCCGATCGCGGTCGGCGTGGTCGTCCTGATCGCCGGCGCGCTCCAGTTCACCTCGTGGAAGGCGCACCACCTTGCCTGCTGCCGAGAGGCACCGGGGCGCGGCCGAACGTTGCCGGCGGACGCCGGCACGGCCTGGCGACACGGCCTGCGACTCGGGCTCCACTGCAGCTACTGCTGTGCCGGCCTGACGGCGATCCTCTTGGGTCTCGGGGTCATGGACCTGCGCGCAATGGCTGTTGTGACGGCAGCCATCACCGTCGAGCGTCTCGCACCGGCCGGCGAGCGCGTCGCGCGAGCCATTGGAGCCGTGGTCGTCGGGGCAGGGTTGTTTCTGATCGCGCGAGCAGCCGGGCTCGGATGACACATCCGCATCGTGCCGCGTCGTGCGGTTTCAATCGAGTCTGACCCTATTGGTTGTAAAAAGCGTCAAAATGTGGTGGCCTCGAGGAGCCTCGTGTGTAATCGCATAATGCAAGTCTTTGACGTAGAGCTCGACCGAAAATGCCAAGCAGACAATGTCGACTCCCATAGTAGGACGTGCGCCAAATGCTTTTGCTGCAGAAGGATTTCCTGGAGAATTGGCCAGCCTGTCGATCAAAGCCTCGTTACTTTCTTTCAGCACCTCAAAAGCATTAAGAAAGTGTTCAGCTGTTGCCTGTAAAAACATTTGTAGCTTCCTCTAATAGCATGTAAGGGGTCGGTAAACTTTTTATACGCGCGAAAATGAAAGCAACCTAAAAAGGGTACTGACCCCTTTTCTCAGGCCGCGCGGTTACTCATTCGCCCGGAACACACCTCTGACAAGCCGGACCTGGCCCTCCTGAAGACTGCGCCGCGCGTTCCCGGCCTTTTGCGCGAGATTGTCGACGAACACCGCCAGGCCCAGCTGTCCCGGCGCGGCGGGCGTGGCGTTTGCGGCGGTCATGCTCAAATGAGCATCGCTGGTATCCTCGAAGAGTTCGGCGACGAATCCACTCTCGCCGAGAATCGAGCGCATCTCTTCGGCAGAAACAAGAAAGCTGTCGGCAGGGTCGGTAGCCCATGGCAGCGGAAAATAGGACGTCGCCGTTTCCCCGGCGGCCATCTCCTGGAAGGCGAACCGGCCACCCGGTTTGAGGACCCGGTAGACCTCCGCGTAGAGCTTGCGCTTGTCCGCGATGTTCATGCCGACATTTTGCATCCAGACGGCATCAAACGAATCATCGGGGAAGGGAAGTTCGAGCGCGCTTCCTTCGTGCACCTCGATTCGGTCATCGAGGCCAGTCAACCGATTCAGCAATACAGCGCCGGCGCAGTAATCAGGTGAGTATTCGATACAGTCGACGCGGCAACCGAGTGCGGAAGCGAGCAACCGGGCGGCGCCGGCCAGCCCCGCTCCAATATCGAGAACGCGGTCTTCGGCCCGAATCTGTGCCAGCTCCAGCAACTCGAGTGAAGCGCGGAATCCGCCGGTGTGAAAATGATCCAGCGCCGCCAGTTCCTCGGGCGACAGGCGTTGCTCGGGATTCAATCCGGCCGCGCGGACGGCCGCCAGGATTCGCGCTTCGATGTCGCGGGCAGAATAGTGTGTTTCCAGACTGGACATAAACAACTCCCCCTCCAGCAAGCCAGGATCAGATCACAGATTTCGTCAATATTAGCGAAATCTGTGATCTGACCCTAATTCTTTCTCTCCGTGATTGAGCGTCCCGTGGAACGAGGTGTCAGACCTTCTGTGCCGAAAGCCATGCCATCACTTCGCGCGCATTTTTGTCCGGCGGAAACACCGGATAGAAAACCTTCCGGATAATGCCATCGATGGCAATAACGGTTAACCGCTTTATTAGTCGTGCGCCCACAAATTCAAACGTCGGCAATTTCAGCGCTTGATTTAAAGGGGCCAGGTTCGATTTAAAGAAATTGATAGGAAATTGAGCCTGGCCCCTTTAATTCCGCACCGGATGAAGTTGAACGAGAATGGCGATGTGCTTAAATGGTGTGTCCGAAAAAGGCGGGTTAGCTCAGAGAACAATTACCGCTAATATAGGAACAATTGTTCTCTGACCCTATTTTTCATGGCCAACATTATTTCCATCTCCAAACTCGGAAAGACCTACGCCTCGGGGCTCGTGGCGCTGCAAGACATCGACCTCGATATCCGCCGCGGCGAAATCTTTGCGCTGCTCGGGCCGAACGGCGCCGGCAAAACCACGCTCATCAGTGTCATCTGCGGCATCGTCAAACCAAGCCTTGGCAGCGTATTTGTCGACGGCCACGACATACTCAGTGACTACCGCGCCGCGCGCGCCAAGATCGGCCTGGTGCCGCAAGAACTGTATACCGACATGTTCGAGACCCCATGGGCGACACTCAGCTTCAGTCGTGGCCTGTTCGGGCTACCACCGGACCCGGCGCATATAGAACGGGTGTTGCGCGACCTGTCATTGTGGAACAAGCGCAACGACAAAATCATGACGCTCTCGGGTGGCATGAAGCGGCGTGTGTTGATCGGCAAAGCGCTGGCGCACGAACCGGAGGTGCTGTTTCTCGATGAACCGACCGCGGGCGTGGACGTGGAATTGCGCCGCGACATGTGGGCACTGGTGCGGCGCCTGCGCGACAACGGCGTCACCATCATCCTCACCACGCACTACATCGCCGAGGCCGAGGAAATGGCCGACCGCATCGGCGTAATCAGCAAGGGCAAGCTGATCCTGGTTGAAACCAAAACCGCGCTGATGAAAAAACTCGGCAAGAAGCAGCTCACGCTGCACCTGCAGGAGCCGCTGGTGGCGATTCCGCCGGAATTAAGCGATTGGGGCCTGACACTGAACAACGGCGGCAGCGATCTGGAAGTCAGCTTCGATGCCAGCAAGGAACACACCACGATCCCGATGCTGTTGCGGCGCCTGAGCGAGCTCGGCATCGGCTTCAAGGACCTCAACACGCGGGAAAGCTCGCTGGAAGATATCTTCGTCAGCCTGGTTACTGAACGCAAATGAACAGCCCAACTCAAACCCTGAAGTTCAATTACCACGCGATTCTCGCCA
This sequence comes from Sulfuricaulis sp., assembly GCA_035456865.1. Lineage (GTDB taxonomy): Bacteria > Pseudomonadota > Gammaproteobacteria > Acidiferrobacterales > Sulfurifustaceae > Sulfuricaulis. The sequence goes on along the minus strand of DATICK010000210.1, from coordinate 1,566 downwards.
TTTACAAATTCGAAATGGCGCGCTTCCGGCGCACGCTGTGGCAGAGCATCGTGACGCCGGTGATTACCACCTCGCTTTACTTCGTCGTGTTCGGCGCCGCCATCGGCTCGCGCATGGGCACGATCGACGGCGTTCACTACGGCTCCTTCATCGTGCCGGGCCTGATCATGCTGTCGCTGTTCACCGAGAGCGTGAGCAACGCTTCCTTCGGCATTCACATGCCGCGCTTTACCGGCACCATTTTCGAGGTGTTGTCGGCGCCGGTATCGGCGTTCGAGATCGTGCTCGCCTACGTGGGCGCAGCGGCGACGAAGTCAATTCTTCTCGGGTTAATCATCCTGGCGACTGCGGATTTCTTCGTGCCGATCCACATCGCGCATCCGTTCTGGATGGTCGGGTTCTTGTTGCTGGTCGCCAGCGCCTTCAGCCTGTTCGGCTTCTCCGTCGGTATCTGGGCCAAAGGCTTCGAGCAACTTCAGTTCGTCCCGATGCTGATCCTGACACCACTTACTTTCCTCGGCGGCGTGTTCTATTCGATCGACATGCTGCCGGGCGCGTGGCGCACCTTCAGCCTGTTCAACCCGATCGTCTACGTCATCAGTGGATTCCGCTGGAGTTTCTACAACACCGCTGACGTCGGCGTCGGCATCAGCCTGGCGGCGACGCTGTTTTTCTTTCTGCTCTGCCTCGGGCTCGTGTGGTTGATATTCCGGACGGGCTACCGGTTAAAGAGCTGAATTGCTTCGCCGTGGCGGACGACCGGTTTCCCGATCGGCCGGCAGTTAATCGTGGTCTGTCCCTGATTATTCTGGGCGGATACCGGCCGATTCCAATAAATCGAGCCTGGCCCCTTTAATTTCACTCTCTGACCCGGATTTTTGGATTTTTGCTATCTAACATTGGTTCTGGTTACTGAATATTTGATGCGTTATAACGGCCTGGCTGTGCGGCGCCGGCCCTTGAAGTGTCAGGAAACATGGCGCGCTGTCTCCGGCGTCCGCACGAGCCAGAAGTTAGGCACGGGGCATGAGGCTGCTTAGATAACAACAAGTGTGCCTTTGCCATTTGTGTATTCCTGAAGCCAGCGTTTATAGCTTTCTATTTGTTGAACCGGGGCACGCGCCTCAACTGTACACACGCCGTTTTCATTTTTCATTCCGTCGATCCAACCCCCACAATGATTGAGTTCGCCAAGCACAATACCGATTGATGTCTCGGGTACGCTCAGAACCAACTTTGTGAGTTTCTCATCCATCATTAGGTGAGTGCCTAACTAAAAGTAGACGGCCTAAATGTCGCTTTATAAAGCGACAAAGTACTGTATATCCATGTCGTATATCACTTTGGTCTCTAATAGATCAAAGACTTACGGAATTTTAGTACGGCCTAAAAGAAAACAGCAAACACGACATTGAAGCTATGCCGTTGCCCGCTGGATTACCCTTTGCCATGCATCAGGTATTTGAGCAACGGCGTGATCAAGAGCAGCAACACCCCGGCGCCGAGCGAGCTCCCGACGAGAAACCAATACAACGGAATGGTGGAACCGGCCAGCAGGCTTTCCAG
>DATICK010000209.1:0-4637 GCA_035456865.1 Sulfuricaulis sp. | reverse complement strand
AAATTTCGCAGGTGACGCAGCAGGCCACGGAAGGGCAGCGCGTGGTCAAGGCGTTCGGCGGCCAGGAGACGGAAATCCGCGCCTTCACCGAGGTCAACGAGCGAAACCGCCGCCAGGCCATGCGCAAAGTCATGGTGTCCGCCGTAGGCATCGGCCTTATCCAGCTGCTTGCGGCGATTGCGCTGGCGTTCGTAATCTATTTTGCGCTGCTTTCCGGAGAGATTACCGCCGGCGGCTTTGTCTCCTACATTACTGCGGTTACCTGGATGATGAATCCCGCCAAGCGTCTGAGCAAGATCAACGAGACTATCCAGACCGGACTCGCGGCGGCGCACAGCTCCTTTGCGCTGATGGACGAGCCGGCTGAAATGGATACCGGTACTGTCACGCTCGCCCAGGTGCGTGGGCGCATTGAGTATCGCCATGTCGGTTTCCGCTATCCGGTCGCGGAGTCGGAGGCATTGCAGGACGTGTCGTTCACTATCGAGCCCGGGCAGACGGTGGCGCTCGTGGGTGCCTCCGGCAGCGGCAAGACCACGACGGCGAGCCTGCTGCCGCGGTTTTACCGGGTCAACGAAGGAGAGATCCGGCTGGACGACGTGAATATCAATGACCTGGTGCTGGCCGATCTGCGCCGCCACATTGCCATCGTCGGACAGGAGACCCTGCTGTTCGACGACACCATCAAACACAACATCGCCTACGGGCACGAAGGTCCGATTGACGAGGATCGCGTAATGCAGGCGGCCCGGGCGGCGCACGTGCTGGAGTTCGCGCAGAAACTGCCACAGGGCCTCGACGCCCTTGTCGGCGAACGCGGATTGCGCGTGTCCGGCGGACAGCGGCAGCGCATCGCCATCGCGCGCGCGCTTTACAAGAACGCGCCGATCCTGATCCTGGACGAGGCGACTTCGTCGCTCGATACGGAATCCGAGCGTCTGGTGCAGGCGGCCATGCAGAAGCTCATGGAGAACCGCACGACGCTGGTGATCGCGCATCGTCTCTCCACTGTCGAGCATGCGAATCGGATCGTGGTGCTGGCACAGGGCCGTGTCGTCGAGAGCGGCACGCACCGGGAGCTACTGGCGCAAAACGGCGTTTATGCCGGGCTGTACCGCATCCAGTTTGGTGCCGGCGGCCAGCCCGCTCACTGAGCGATGCATTGGCTGGAACAACACTGGTACCGGTTTACGCCCATCAGCCTGCTGCTGTTACCCCTCAGCTGGCTGTATTGCCTGTTGATGTTTTTGCGGCGCGGGTTGTATCGCCTGCGGATTTTTTCGTCCGTCAGGCTGCCAGTCCCGGTGGTCGTGGTGGGTAATATCACCGTCGGTGGCACCGGCAAGACGCCGCTGGTGATCTGGCTCGCCGACTTTCTGCGACAGCAGGGGATGCGTCCGGGGATCGTGCTGCGTGGCTACGGCGGCAGCGCGGTGGACTGGCCGCTGACAGTCACGCCGGATCACGACCCCGATGTCGTTGGGGACGAAGCCGTGATGCTGGCGCGACAGAGCCGCTGTCCCGTGGCAGCGGACCCGGACCGCGTACGCGGGGCACAGCATCTGGTACGCGAGCACCATTGCGACGTGATCGTGAGTGACGACGGTTTGCAACACCTGCGCCTGATGCGCGATATCGAAATCGCCGTGATTGACGGGACACGCCGTTTTGGTAACGGCCGTTGCCTGCCGGCCGGGCCGCTGCGCGAACCGGTGAGTCGCTTGAACGATGTGGACTTGCGGGTCGTCAACGGTGAGCCACAACCGGGTGAACTGGTAATGACATTGGCGGAAACCGGCCTCTGCCGCGTGAATGCGCCGGATACCTATGCCTCGGCTGGTTCGTTTCGGGGTGAAACAGTGCATGCCGTGGCCGGCATCGGCCATCCGGCACGTTTTTTCTCCCACCTGCGGCGGCTGGGGCTGAAGGCCATCGAGCATCCTTTTCCCGACCATTACCGCTTCCGGGCGACGGACGTCCGCTTTGGCGACGGTCTGGCGGTCATCATGACGCAGAAAGATGCGGTAAAATGCGAACGGTTCGCGGACGACAACATGTGGTACCTAGCGATTGAGGCCAGACCCGACCCGCGCGTGGGCGATGAAGTCTGGAGACGGTTCAAGGAGAAACAACATGGATAAGAAATTGCTCGACATCCTGGTCTGCCCGGCGTGCAAGGGCCCGCTGATTTACGACAAGAAAAAGTCCGAACTGATCTGCAAGGCGGACCGGTTGGCTTATCCAATCCGTGACGACATTCCCGTCATGCTGGAAGACGAAGCGCGGCAGGTGGCGGAAGAAGAGCTGCCTAAATAATCACGAACCGGCCGCCTGTCATGGCGGCATATACCGCATGCACATCATAATCCCCGCGCGTTACGCCTCGACCCGCCTGCCGGGCAAGCCGCTCGCGGACGTCGCCGGTAAACCGCTGATCCAGCGTGTCCACGAATGCGCCGCGAAAGCCGGCGCTGCCGCGATCACCATAGCCACCGACGACGAGCGTATTCGTGTCGCCGCGGAGGATTTCGGGGCGCGTGTATGCATGACCTCGCCGCAACACCATAGCGGCACCGACCGGCTCGCGGAAGTGATCGAGAAGCAGGCCATCGGCGCGGACGAAATCGTGGTCAACCTGCAGGGCGACGAGCCGCTGATGCCGCCCGAACTGATCCGTGAAGTGGCGGAAAAACTTGCCGCACACAAGGATGCGATGGTGGCCACCGCCAGTCATGCGATACATGACCGCGAATCGCTCGTGAATCCCAACGTGGTCAAGGTCGTGTGCGACGCGAAAGGCTATGCACTCTATTTCAGCCGCGCGGCGATTCCCTGGCCACGTGAGGTCATGGCCGGGAAGAGCGGCGTGGCGATCCAGGCACACCGTCACGTCGGCCTATACGCCTACCGCGCCGGTTTTGTGCGCCGCTACGCTTCATGGCCGCCTTGTCCGCCGGAAGAGGCGGAGCAACTGGAGCAGTTACGTGTCTTGTGGCATGGAGAACGCATTGTCGTGCACGAGGCGCGTGCGATGCCCGAGGCCGGTGTTGACACGCCGGAAGACCTCGAACGTGTGAGAAAATATTTCAGCAACAAGTAAGCTATGTTGGGAGCCTGGTAATGGTCAGAGTGTTGTTTGTGTGCCTTGGCAATATCTGCCGCTCGCCGACGGCCGAGGGGGTTTTCCGTAAGCTGGTCCAGGATGAAGAACTGGAGCATCTCTTTGAAATCGATTCGGCCGGCACCCATGCCTATCACATCGGCGAGCCGCCGGATGAGCGTGCCCAGGAAGCCTGCGCGCGCCGCGGCATCGATATCAGCGGCCTGAGCGGGCGTAAGGCCATTGCCGCGGACATCGAGAGATTCGATTATGTTCTGGCCATGGACCGCGAGAATTTCGAAAATCTGATCGACATCTGTCCGCCGGGACATGAAACGCGCATCCGCTTGTTCATGGAGTTTGCCGCTGATCGGCCGGAGGAAGAAGTGCCCGATCCCTATTTCGGCGGGCCGAGCGGCTTCGATCGCGTATTAGACATGATCGAAGACGCCGCGCGTGGCCTGCTCGAGGACATACGGCGTACGCAGCGTCTGTAACCGCTAAATAAAAAAGGCCCGCTTGCGCGGGCCTTTTGCTCACCCCATCCCTGGGGTTCGCCCCTTTCGGGGCCGGCGCCATAAGACGGCGCTGTCCAAATTCGCTCCCGGCGAATTTGTGTTTTGACAGCTTGTTCTTACTTATTCCCGTTGTCCGTGTCGGGATGGGTTTCCACCTGCATCAGTTCCGGCTTGGACGCCGGTTCGCTTTTGATGTTGCCGCGTGAATCTTCGTGCGGTGTGGTCTCGGCGGGCGATGGGTTCCAGGCCTCGTGATGCTCCATCGGTTGTTCCCAGGACGAGGCTGACGGCGAATCACCGTGAGACGGCTCCGGCATGCTGGCGGGCGGGGTGACTGGCGGAGCCTGCCTTTCCTCGCGCGGAGGATAGTTTTCGCGTACCGGTCTTTGTGCTTCATCGCGTACCGGTTTTTGGGTTTCCGCATTCATGTCGGTGGTGCTGCTGCGCGAACTGACATCCTGCCGCTCCTGCGGCGGACGGCCTTCCTGACCACGACCGCGGCCGCGGCCACGCCGCCGACGCCGTCCACTGCCACCTGCTGGCCGGTCGCGTTGCGGTTGGCCACCTTCAACGTGGGGGCCATTATTGGGGCCACCGGCCGCCTGCGGCTGGGGTGGACGCGGACGGTTGCGATCCTGACCGCCGCCTTGGCGTTCGGGTTGCGGCGGACGTTCGTGCCGATGCTGCGGATGCGGGCGGTGGTGCGGTCGTTGTCCGCCGTGACCGCCATGGCCGCGATGCTGCGGCTGATGCTGGCGTACCGGGCGGCTTTCCTGCGCCGCTGGTTTCTTTTCCTCTTCCTTCTTGCCAAACAGGCCGGTGATGATCTTCTTGATGATGCCGCCACCGGCGTGCGCGGCCTTCGGCGGTTCGGGCGGTGCTGCCGCGTGTGTGAGTGGCCCGATCACCGGCTTTTCCGCTTCAGCGGCGGCGGGAGCGGCTTGAGCGGGTTTCCTGTCATCGATTTCTTCCTTCTCGACGATGTCGATCTCGTAACTCGGCACATCGGCCTCAGCTTC